>JBOFRC010000038.1:0-48022 GCA_051650825.1 Sarcina sp.
TAAAAACAGCAGATGAAAGCTTTAGTAAGTTTTATGCAAGTGATGGAAGAAGTTCATATCAATATAGGAATACTGATATTTTGTTAGGGGTTAAATATTTATTTGATTTGTCTAAAAAACTTAATAAGCCAATGGTAATTTATATTCCTTTAGGAACTACAGTTGGAGGTCATGATGGAAGTTCTATACTTGAAAGATATATAGATGGATTATCTGATTCTAGTGGTATTTTATTTATTAATTCAACTGGTAATGAGGGGATTGGTGAAAACCATACGTCTGGGAAAATAGAAAAAGTTGGAGATATAAAAAGAATTGAATTAGAGATAGGCGAGAGTCAAACATCTATATTTATGACTATTTATGCAAGAGCGCCAGATAGATTTGGATTATCAGTTATTTCCCCGTCTGGTGATGCCGTAAAAAATATAAATCCAAAACAAAAAGATGGAGTAAAACTTAATTTTGTATATGAAGGAACTACTATGAGTGTAATGTTCATAGAACCATCAGAGTTAACAGGCGATGAAGTTATTGTAATAAGAGCGGATGGATTAAAACCAGGAGTATGGATTTTTGAGCTTATAGGAGAATATGTTGTTCATGGATATTATGATTCATGGCTTTTGCAAAGAGAGCTTTTAGATGAAAATACAAAGTTTTTATCAGCAACACCTAATACAACTATGACAGTACCTTCAACAGCATACAATATAATAACTGTTGCAAGTTATAATCAAAATAATAATGCTATGTTATCTAGTTCAGGAAGAGGTCTAACAAGAGATGGTAGACAATGTCCTCTTATTGCAGCTGGTGGAGTGAATGCTCTTGTGTCTACTCCAGGAAATACTAAGAGATTAGTTTCAGGTGGAAGTGTTGCTAGTGCTATAGTTGCAGGTTGCTGCTTACAACTTTTGCAATGGGGAATTGTAGATGGAAATGATAGAACTATGTATTCAACAAAGGTACAAACTTATCTTATGCGAGGTACTAAACAAAGATTAGGTGATGAATACCCTAATCCTAATTTAGGATATGGGACTATAGATATGAAAATTTTATTTGAAAATATTAGAGGTTCAGCAATAGGTAGTCCTAAGAATTTTACAGATGCAGATTTCATAGGTAGTGGAACAAGAAATCTAAAAGTAGATTTAGATAACGAAGATATACAAAGTGAAAATATGGAAAATGAAAATATACTAATTGAAGATACTATGGTATATGAGGAGTTTTCATATAGAAATATTTTCATTAGAAAACCTTTAAAATAACTTAGGAACAAGACTAAGAACGAATATAGCATAAAACTCATATTATAAAGCAGTACAAATTTATAGGAGAATTAATATGAGTGAAAAGGGCAAATTAAAATGCGAATGTTACCTTGGAAATAGCATAAAACCACTTGAAAAAGCTAAAATAACTCTAACAGATGCTAATAAGAGCATATCAAAAGTTATTTATACTAATAGTGAAGGGCAAACAGAGGATATTATTTTAGATACTCCAGATATTTCGGCATCATATAAACCAGGAAAAACTCCTTATAGTATTTATGATATTTTAGTTGAAAGAGATGGTTTTGCACCATTACAAGTAAATGGCGTGCAAATATATCCTAATAGAGTTGGTATTCAAAAGTGTAATTTATCAGAAACTAATAGAAATGCAGCTAGTAGGGCTGACACTATAAATATACTTCCAAATAGACTTGTTGGAGATTTTCCAACAAAGATTCCAGAAGATGAAGTAAAGCCAGACCCAAAACCATCGGATACAGTAGTGTTACCAGAGATTGTTGTACCTCAATATGTCGTTGTTCACACAGGCGATCCGAGTGATACAAGTGCAGAAAATTATACAATGGCATATTCAGACTATATAAAAAATGTTGCATCAAGTGAGATTTTCTCAACTTGGCCTGATTCTACAATTAGAGCAAATATATATTGCATAATTTCTTTTACTTTAAATAGGATTTATACAGAATGGTATAGGGGGAAAGGAAAAACATTTGATATTACAAATGTTACAGCTTATGACCAAGCGTTTGTATATGGAAGAACAATATATGATAATATAAGCCAAGTTGTAGATGAAATTTTTTCAACATATATAAAAAGAAATAATCAAAAACAACCTATGTTTGCACAATATTGTAATGGAACTACATCTCAATGCCCAGGGTGGTTAACTCAATGGGGGAGTAAATATTTAGGAGATCAAGGGAAAACACCATATGAAATATTAACACATTTTTATGGGTACGATATAGATTTAGTTAAAGCACCTAAAGTAAAAGGAATACCAATGTCATATCCGGGATATGCACTAAAACTAAACTATACTGGTGTTTATGTAAGAAGACTTCAAACATATTTAAACTCTATTTCAAATAACTATCCTTATATTGGAAAAGTGGCTGTAGATGGCATTTTTGGAGACACAACTGCACAAGCTGTAAGAAGGTATCAGCAAACTTTTAATTTACCAGTTACGGGAGTTGTAGATTATGCTACATGGTATTCTATTTCAAATACTTATGTGGCAACTAATAAACTTGCAGAGCTTAGAGGATTTGAGGATATTGATGAGAGCGGAATTTTTGTTCCTCCTGTTAGTTCTAACTTTAATATGCAGGTTCCTAAGATCAAATATTAATAAAGTTAATGTGAAAAGGTGTTGAATAATCAACACCTTTTTTTTAGGAAAGAGTCTTTGGGGGGTTTTAGGAATAACATGATAATAAATGCCACTACACCTAGGAGTAAAATTAAATAGAAAGTTGTTTGTAGTGAGTTGAAAATATTTGCTATAAGTCCACCAATAAGCCCTCCAATTCCAAATCCTTGATAGATAATTCCATAGTTTTTACTACTATTTTTCAGTCCAAAATATTCACCAACAATAGTGGGAAATAGAGTTAAATTTCCACCAAATGCAAAAGCGATTCCTCCAACAGAAAGTAGAAAACTTAGGAAGTTAAGCTTTGTAAATAGTATTACAATAGATGAAATTGTAACTATTGCGAATGCTAGTGCTGACACCTTGGTTCTTGTTAGATAATCTGAAAGCGAGCCAAGAATAAATCTACCAGCGGTATTAGCTAAGGCAATTATAACGACAGCATTTCCTGCATCTACTGAAGACAGCCCAGCTAACTCTGTTCCTACATTTTTAGCAACACCTATAACATAAAGACCTCCAAGACAGGAAGCTAAAAATGCAATAAAAAGCAAATATGCTTGTGGTGAAGAAAATAATTCACCCCGTGAATATTCTCGTCCTGTAGTGTTTGAAAAATTCATATTTGCAGTTTCTAGTGGAGCATCTTTTAAAAGTAAAGCTCCTAAAAATATTAGAATAAAAGCAAGAACTCCCCAATACATAAATGCATATACTACACCGTAATTGTTTAATAAAGCTGAGTTTACATATTTAAATATAAAACTTCCAACTCCATAACAGCCTATAGATAGACCAGCAATGATACCTTTTTTATCAGGAAACCATTTAATACAGTTAGTCAGAGTTAGCATATATGCGATACCATCAGCTAATCCAACAATTATCCCAGCAAATAAATATAGTAAAAATAGAGAATTCATTCTAGGGGCAAATATAAGTCCAAGACCTAAAATAATACTACAACCTATAACGACTATTTTAGCACCAAAAATTTCTTGTAATTTTCCAGAGAATAAAGTTCCTATAGCTAAAGAAAAACTTGTTATGGAAAAACTTAGAGCAACTTGTTCTATTCTCCAGTTGTGAATAGTTCCAAGTGGCTTGTTAAATAGACTCCACGTGTAAAGAGTTCCAAGTCCAATTTGTGCTATCATAGTTCCTATTAAAATTAAATATCGATTAGTTTTAAAATTTGTCATTTGTACCACCTCTATATTTGAATAAGAACAAGCTTAGAGCTTAAATATAGAGTTTGAATTTTATTTCAACTTTATTCATGCGAAAGTAAAAAACTCACTTTAGATGATTTTTCTAAAGTGAGTTTTTTACTTTATGATAATTTTTTTTGATGTTTTATAGTGCTAAATGCTTTTATTATTAGATATTTAAGTATTTTAACAATAATAACAGCAAATAGGAAAATACTAGTGAAAGCACTAATCCCAACTAAGTAAAAAGGTTCTACTAGTGTTCCATCAGGAGCAACATAAGCACCAATTAATTGATATTTAACTTGGCAATATATAATAATTAAAATAGGTAAAATAATTAATAAGTTTTTTCTGAAAAATCTAAATGTTTTATCCATGTTAATCACTCTCTTTTTATTGTTTTTCGATAATTATATATTTAATTTAATATAAAATGCATCGAAAGTCAAGTTAAAAATCATTTCTTTTTCCAAAAGAATTTAAAGCATTGGAATATAAATATTAAACTTAGGCAACCAAACACAGGATAAATCGTTTCTATAAGGTTTGAAAACCCTATTTGTGATATAGGTAGTGCTACAAGAATTATTCCTATAACTGCTTTTTTGAAATCTATTTTGAAAGTTTGTTTTAAAGTTTGTCCTATTGAATAAACATCTGAAACTTCTGTTGAGAACATTTCCGCAAGAATGATAGCTAGTAACATTATTTGTATAGGCTTTCCAAATCTATCAGCTACATATAAAAGTGGAATTTCGTATTCATAAATATATGGTTGATTTACAAGTAGCATAAGATTTATTGCTATACATAAAAGTGTTAAGATTCCAGCGCCAAGACAGATTCCTTTAAACATAGTTTTTCTATTACCATACTTTGTGCTAATAGGAACTATAACTCCTGTGCAACAAAGTACATTATACCCAGCGTAAAGAATAGTAGAGATTATCCAACCATTAGCTGTATTTGATTCTGTTTTTAATATTTCTAAAGGATTTAAGCTTTCACCAGAAAAAAACACATAAAGTATAGTTAGTGTTGAAATTACAAAAATAAGTGAAGGAACTATAACTGCGTTAATTTCTACAAGTCCGTTAGTTCCTCTAAGTAAAATCAAAATTGCTATTATAGCCATAATTATTGTACCTACAATTTTAGGTATTCCAAAAAATTGATTGATTATAGCGCCGCTTCCAGCAAGAATTATTGACGCACTACACATTAGGTAAAGTGTGGTTATTACTCCTGTAAATTTTCCAAAGATATTAGGACTTACTAAATTTATGACTTCGCCATATGAATTTAGTTTATGTTCTATACTTAGTTTTGAGATTATAGAGCATAGTAGTATGTAGAATAGTCCTGTAAAAAGTATTCCAAATACACTTCTTATTCCATAAGTTGTAAAAAATTCTGTGATTTCTTTTCCAGAAGCAAGACCAGCACCTACTATTGTTCCTATAAAAATAGTTGCTATTTGAAAAACTTGTTTTGCATCTTTCAAGTTTTATTCCCCCTTTAAACAAATTAATGCTACTTTAAATATACAAAGAGAGAATTATGTTTATTCATAAAAATAGAAATATTTATTATCAGAATAAGATATTTTGGAAAATTATTTGCACATAATATGTAGTATAATAGAATATGTTTGATTGATTGACAGGTTCTTATTTAGAATCTTTATATATGGGATATGGATAATAAAACAAAGGAAGGTAGTTGCAAATGAGCGAAGATAAAAAATGGGGAGATAAAAGGTATAATAGCTTTAATTATTTCCTAAGAAATAAGTTTGGAGAGAAAGTTTTTAAAATTAGCTTAGACGGTGGGTTTACTTGTCCTAATAGAGACGGTAAAGTTGCTAAAGGTGGATGTACTTTTTGTAGTGCTAGGGGTTCAGGAGATTTTGCAGGAGCTAGAATAGCACCAATAAGTGAACAGTTTGAAGATGTTAAGATAATGATGAAGAAAAAGTGGAAATCAGCAGATAAATACATAGCGTATTTTCAAGCATATACAAATACATATGCACCAGTTGAGGAGTTAAGACAAAAGTATGAGGAGGCTATTTCTAAGGAGGGCGTTGTAGCACTTGCAATAGGAACTAGACCAGATTGTATAGACGAAGATGTTCTTGATCTTTTAGAAGAAATGAATAAAAAAGTTTATGTGTGGTTAGAAATAGGACTTCAAACTATACATCAAGAAACTGCAAATTCTTTCAACAGAGGGTACGAGTTAGAAGTTTTTGATAAGGCAATTGAAGGGTTAAAAAGTAGAGGTATTGATGTAGTTGTTCATTCAATATTTGGACTTCCTGGTGAAACTAAAGAAATGATGATGGAAACTGTTGATTATATAGTTAGTAAAAATGTTAGAGGAATAAAATTCCATTTACTTCATCTTATGAAACATACTGCTATGGTTAAGGATTATGAAGAAGGCAGACTTAAGTTTTTATCACAGGATGAGTATATTGATTTGGTTTGTGAGGGTATTTCAAGAATACCTGAAGATTTAGTAGTTCATAGATTGACAGGAGATGCACCAAGAGATTTACTTATAGGACCAATGTGGAGCCTTAAAAAATGGGAAGTTTTAAATGATATTGATAAAACTTTAGAAGATAGAGGAATTTATCAAGGAAAGACTTACAATAAAAAATAATATGATTTTAACTTATAGAAAAGTTAGCTTTTAAAAGGTTTGTAAGGTAAATCTTATTATAGTAGCTAAGCTTTAGATTAAGGCTTAGCTATATTAGAATGGGGGAAGCAAGATGAAAATAGATGTAGTAATTTCAGCAAGTCATATAGATGAAGAATATCTAAAAGGTAAGGTTGTAGTTGTTATTGATATATTAAGAGCAACTTCAGTTATAACTACTGCACTTGCAAATGGAGCAACATGTGTTATTCCAACTCTTACAGTTGAAGAGGCTTTTGAAATTAAGAAAGAGTTAGGTGGACAAGTTATTTTAGCAGGTGAAAGACAAGCTAAAATGGTTGAAGGATTTGATTTATCTAATTCACCTTTAGAATTTACAAAAGAATTTGTAGCGGGAAAAACAGTGGTTCTTAGTACAACAAATGGAACTAAGGCTCTAACTCTTTCTAGTAGTGCAGATGAAGTTTTTGTTGCAAGTGTCCTTAATGCAAAAGCGGTATCAGATAAACTTTTAGAGCTAAATAAGGATGTTGTAATTGTAAATGCAGGAACAAATGGGAACTTTTCAACAGATGATTTTGTTTGTGCTGGTTATATAATTTCAGAGATAGAAAAATTTAAAAAGAATGATTTAACAGATATAGCTAAGATAGCACAAGAAATTTATGAAAAGAATACTGATATCAGAAGTTATGTTAGGAATGCGACACATTATGGTGTTTTAAAATCTCTTAATTTAGAATCTGATGTAGATTTTTGTTGTCAAAAGGATATTTTTAAGATAGTACCAGAGTTTAAAAATGGAAAATTGAAATAAAGATGTAATTATGTAGATAGGATCTATATTGTATAATAAAAGGGAATATTAGTAGTAGACTTGGAGGTAATTTTATGTTTTTAAATGCGTTAAATAAACAAGAAGCAGTAGCTTTAGTAAACTTAATATCTGAATTTGCAATTTCAGATCATAAGATATGTCTAGAGGAAAAAGCTTTAATAGAAGAGGCTTGTGAAGAAATGGGGCTTCTAGATGATGGCTTAGAGTCAATGGAATATGACGAAGCTATAGCCGTTTTAAAAAATAGTGAATATAGAGTTAAAGCTATAGTCTATTTTGAACTTATAAGACTTGGATTAGTTGATGAGGATTACGATGTGCAAGAAGTTGAGTTTTTAAATAAAGTATCAGATGAATTAGGAATAACAAGACCTGATAGATTTGCTTTTGCAGGTTATTTCTATAAATATTCAGATACAGATAGACTTGATACTGACCAAGCAAAATCAGATGCAAATGCAATACTAAAATAGAGATATTATTTAATATACATGGTTAGAGTTTTCTACCATGTATATTTTTTTTAGAGTATATTTTTTATTTTTTTCCAATGAATAATAAGTGATTACTAAAACCTAAGAATTCTGGTTTTTCACAACAATAAAAATGATATTTTAAATATTGATTATAACTATAATCATCTAAGTCATTAATTTTATCACTGAGTAATTCACTCATACCATCAGTAGCAATTTCTTTTTGTATTTTTATTTTTCCATCTTTGAGCATTTTTCTACATTGACTTAGTGTGAAAAATACAAATGGAAAGTCTTCAACTTTAAATGTTTCATGGTCGTAAGAGTTACTAGTAAAAAATTTCTTATTATATTTAAATTCTGTTAAAACTACCATATCATTTGATATAAACGCAAAGAATATTAGACCATCATCTTTGCAGACTCTCTTTGCTTCTGAAATACATTTTTGACGGTCATTTTCTTTATGAAGATGATATAAAGGTCCGAATAATAGTACAATATCAAATGTTTTATCATCATAAATAGATAAATCTATTGCGTTTCCTTGTCTCAAACTAATAGGATGATTTTTAGTAAGCTTTTTTTTGAATGAAGCAATATTTTTATCTGCAAGTTCAATTGCATTAACGTTAAAGCCTTTTTCAGCAAAATATAAGCTATATTCTCCTGCACCAGCTCCTATATCTAAAATTTTAGCATTAGGTTTTAGATATTTTTCAATGTATTTTACTGTTGTTAAAAATTCTATTCTTGCAGATTTAGAATGATTTAGCCTTATATCTTCATTAAAAATATTATAGGTTTTAGAGATTTGTTCAATTTCGTCAGTAATTGTTCGAAGTGAATCAAAGTTCATAGATTGCCTCCTATATATAATAAATTTTAAATTTAACATACCTTAGATTACTATGTTTAAATTGAAAGTATAACCCATAAATGATATAATTTTCCTTAATGGGGGTGTGTATAATGCAATTTGTTAAAGTAAGTAATAAAGCTTGGATTACATTATTTTATATGCTAGCAGTTATGAATTTATTATACGGAGCTTTGAGAGAAGGCTCTGAAATGATAAGTGGAGTTTTAGGAATAGTTCTTACAATTTTATTTTTTATATGGGTTAATAAAAAGGTTGGGCAAGATAAGAAACAAGATATTATAGACGAAAATAATAAAATAGAGTTGAAAAAACAGGTCAAAACAACAAAAATATGGCTGTTTATTTTAGGTGGATATTTATTAGTGACTTTTATAAGTGTGATAGTAGTTAATGGATTATTCCCAAACTTTAATGGTTTTTTTTATAAAATACCAGTAGTATCTTTTGCGGGGATATTTATAGGTACAAAAGCGTGGGTTGAATATATGGAATTAGATAAATAATTGATAGCTTTATTGGAGTATTAAAACTCTAATAAAGCTTTTTTATGGTTTAAGAAAATTTTTGAAGATTAAATTTTACTCTTATATGTTATGCTAATAGTAGGTACTAAATTTATAGAACAAAGGTGAAGTTTATGAAGAGAAACGTTGCACAAAGAGAGTTTAAAAAGTTAGAAAACCAAGTAAATAAAATAGAAGAAATAGTTTATAATTCAGGTGTTAAAGCTCTTATAGAGCATGATGTTTCTATAAGAAAAAAACTTGAAATACTTCTTGAGATAGAAGAGTTTGATTTTAAAGGATATGAGGATGTATATGAAGACTATATAGATATTTTAAGACTTATATCTAAAAGGATTTTAGAAGATTTCAATAAGAAAAATGACAGTAATTTTGTTTTTGAAGAAATTATTGGGGATAATTATAGGAATCTTATTAATTCTGGTATTAGAACAATTCTTGTGAAAGAGCATATTCCAAAAGTTATAGCTAGAAATTTTGAAGATGCTTTTCCAAAAAATCCAAAAGATGAGTATCATCTTGCTAGAAGGATGCCAAGAAAGTTCTTTATACATTTAGGTGATACAAATACAGGAAAGACATATAATGCAATGCAAAGACTTAAAGAAGCTAAAGATGGGGTTTATTTATCCCCACTTAGAATATTAGCACTTGAAATTTATGAAAAATTAAATAAAGATGGTGTTGTTTGTAGCTTAGCGACAGGTGAGGAAGAAGATATTAAAGAAAATGCTACTCATGTTAGTTGCACTATTGAGAAAGCTAATATTAAAAAAATATATGATATTGCCGTTATTGATGAAATTCAAATGATTGATGATTCACAAAGAGGCGATGCTTGGACTAGAGCGGTTTTAGGTTTGCCAGCTAGTGAAATTCATATATGTGGAGCGTTAAATAGTTTAGAGCTTCTTAAAAAAATGTTAGATGATTGTGGAGATGAATATGAAATAAAGCAATATGTTAGAAATGTTCCCTTAGAAATAGAATCAAAACCTTTTAATTTAAATGATGCACTAGAAGGTGATGCAATAGTTTTATTTTCTAAGAAAAAAGTTTTAGAAACAGCGCAAACTTTTTCTAATATGGGTATTTTAGCAAGTATTATTTATGGTGATTTACCCCCAGAAGTAAGAAAAAAACAATATGAGCAGTTTATAAATAAAGAAACAAAGGTTGTTATAACTACTGATGCTATAGGGATGGGAGTTAATTTACCTATTAGAAGAGTCGTATTTTTAAATACAAAAAAATTTGATGGTGATGAATTTAGAGAACTTAAGTCACAAGAAGTTAAGCAAATTGGTGGTAGAGCTGGACGAAAAGGTATTTATGAAGTTGGATATGTAGCTACAATAAAAGGTTGGAGTGAATTTGTAAGAGAAAGAATAGAAGAAGTAGATGATGTTATAAAGTCCGCAGTTTTAGGACCATCAGAAGCTATTTTAACTATACAAGGATTGAGGCTTAAGGAAAAGTTAGCGCTTTGGAAAGATAAAGAAACTAATATAGAATATTATAGAAAGATGGATATATCAGATTATTTACTGATTTTAGATAAAATAAAAAGATATAAACTTTCTGATAAAGATGAATGGAAATTATTAAAAGTTGCCTTTGATGTTACTCAGGATGATCTTATGAATACATTCCTAAACTTTATTGACGAATATTTTATATTAAAGTATGAAATACTTCTAAAACCAGAGTGTTTAAGTGTTAACCTAACTGAACTAGAACTTTATTATCAAAAAATCAATATGTATTATTCATTTTCTAAGAATTTTAATTTAGCCTTAGATATGGATTGGGTAAAAGCCGAAAGACTAAGAGTTAGTGAAGAAATAAATAATATTTTGAGAGGTATATAGTCTAAAGTCTTAAAATATGATATTTTAAGAGTAAGAAATATTAACCAACAAATATATTTAATATAAAAGAATTGGGGGATTTAGTATGTTTGGAAAATTAGCAGCGGACACATTAGGATTATCAGATATAGGAAAGATTATATCACCAAAGGATTTTGATAAAGTAGATTCTGATGATTATATCTTTCATGAAGATGGGGAAAAGATTTTCTTTTTAATTAAATCAAAGTCAGATGAATATTGCTTTACTGATAGAGCTTTAATTCATGTAGATGGAGCTAGTGCAGTTAGTAAGAAAAGAAACTTATATAGATATCCTTACTTTAGAAATAGAGTGAGTAATGTAAGTTTAGAAACAGCAGGGACTATAGACCTTGATGTTGAAATTAAATTTATTATTGGAGAAAAAAGTTTTTCTATAGATGTTGATAAAAAACAATTAGAACAACTTAAGGATTTATACAAGGCATTAATAGCAATTAGTTCAGAACAACGTGAAAATGATATAACTTTTGGTGAGGTTAAAGCTAGTTTAGAGATTGCAGTTAAAGCACTTGCAGAAGCAAGAAATAACACTCAAAACATAGGAATGGATTTAAAAAATATTAATGAGTACGCATTTACTTGGTTAAATTCTAACAGGCAGGCTTTAACTAAAAAAGATTACTCAGATATATTCGAAAAGTATATAAATAACTAAATATATAATCAAAATGGCTGTGGATAACTTTGAAAGAATTTATCCACAGCCTTATTTATTTTTGAATTTTTAAAAAATGTATATATTCTAATGATTATTACTCTCAGCAGCAAATTTAGCTACTATTTGACTAAATATAAAGATTGCTTAAATTTCTTTTATAATATAAATTATTTTAGTAAGAATTTGAACTAATGAAGAAAGGATACAAGATGAAAACTATAAACAAAAAAAGAAATTCAATGCCACTTATTGTTGCTATTCCTTTTCTTATGGGATTAGGAGTAGATATGTATGTTCCATCTTTACCGTATGTAGCTAATTATTTTCATACAACAGCTACTTTTGTTGAGTGGTCTGTTGGGTTATACATGCTAGGGTACGGAAGTGGACAAGTTTTATTTGGACCATTATCTGATCAAATAGGTAGAAAAAAAGTAATGTTAATTTCTTCTTTTACATTTTTATTAATAAGTATTTTTATTATTTTTTCACCTAATATAAGTACATTAAATATTTTAAGATGTTTTCAAGGATTTACTATAGCTGGGTTAGCTGTTTCTATTAGAGCTGTTTTAGCTGATGTTTTTACTGAAATAGAGCTTAAAAAAGCAACAACTTATTTTTCAATTAGTTGGTCTATAGGACCTATAGTTGGACCTTTAATTGGAGCACATCTTCAAGAACTTTTTGGTTGGAAATCAAATTTTTATTTGTTTGCAATTTATAGTTTTATAGTATTTATTTATGTCTTAAAAATGTTTAGTGAAACATGTGAACTGAATGAAAAATCAGATATTCATTCTATAAAAGCTGATATGCAAGAAGTTATTAAACATAAAAATTTTGTTTTTATTGTTTTAGTAACAGCCATTATGTATGCAGTTACTATCATCTTTAACACAGTAGGACCTTTTATAGTGGAAAAAGTTATGGGGAAATCTATTGATTATTTTGGTGATATAGCAATGGTACTTGGAACAGCTTATCTAATAGGAGTAACAATAAATAGACTATTAGTAGGTAAGATAGCTACTAAAAAACTTATTTTTATGGGACTTTTTGTTGATTTATTATGTGGAATTTTAATGATTATTCTAAATTTATTTGTTGAGAATGTCTTTACTCTTATAGCACCTGTTTATTTAATCTTTTTATTTATTGGATTTATTACGCCAAATGCAACAGCTATGGCGATGGGGATATTTAAGAAGAATAAGGGAATTGCAAGTTCTATTTTTGGAGTAATAAATGGGCTTTTAGTGTTTGTATTATCAAATTCTATAAGTTTTTTAAATATAAAAGGTGCTATTGCACTAGCAATTATTTATATAGCTTTAATTATTATATCTATCCTTTTAATTTATGGGGCTAGAAAAGAATTTATAGCATGGAAATAAAAAAAGAGCATAAAGCTCTTTTTTTTTATCTATAAACTGTTTGAGTTATTTCTCCTAAATGCCCAGTATCAACAATTGTAGAACCATTCATAGTGAATCTAACTCCATCGACCCAATAGCCATTATATTCCCTTTGAAGAATATTAGTTATAAGGTTGTATTCAGCTGCACTTGCTCCAGCACTACCTTGGAATGTATTAGTCCATTTGTTACCTACTAAATCTATAACTGCAATTTTTTTGTTTCCGACATCTTCTATAGTTTTTAAACTTAATAGTTGCCCATTAAAAAATTTATATGAAATAGTATTAAGAATTTCTCTTATATTATCAGCAACGCCAAGACCATAAGTTTTAACCTGCCCTGCACTAACAACTATGTCATTTTGAGCTACATCCTTATAATAAAGATTAAATACTCTTTCAGTTTGATTTGTTTCAGTTTCAGGTTTTGTAGGTTCAGGCTTAACTGTTTCAGGTTTAGGTGATACAGGTTTGTTGGTTTCAGAATCGGGTTTTGTTACTGGTTTTTTAGACTCTGAAGTTTCTGTCTTAGATTCTTCAGCTTTACTTTCAGTTTTCTTTTCAGTTTCTTTGTTTTCATGGTTAGAAGTTTCTTTATTAACATTTTCTGTATTTTCAATAGATGTTTCCTCATTTTCTTTTGATGCTGTATTTTCATTATTTTCATTATTTGAATTTTGATCTATAGTGTTTTCAGCAACAGCTACACTAGTATCTTGTTTGGCAGTTTCATTTTTATCTTTATTTCCACATGCGATAAATGAAAGTGCTGCAACTGTTATTAATCCTATACAAAATATTTTTTTCATACTTTAAGTCCCCTCACTAAAATATTAATGTATAGAGATAATAACAAAAATTGTAAAGCAATACAAGTAATTGACATAATTAGAAACAAAGGTTACTCAATTATAATATTTTTTACAATAATTGAGCGTAAATCCTAGTATCTTTCTAGATGTGTAGTGCTAAAAAAGAGAGTTGTTTAGTCTTTAATTTTTAATAGTTTTGAGTCTATGAATTTAGTTATAAGCTTAAAAAATATAAAGAAAATTAATATTATTATATGTCCAAAACTAAGGATATCTAAATGATACATTACATGATGGATAGCAAAAAGAGGATAAGAAATAAGAGTTAGAATATATCCACCGTCACCTGTACTTTGAGAATAATAAGAAACTATACTATCAGGAATTAAGGAAAGACTAACTGATGAAATTAATAATATGTAATAAAAAGTTTTTGGTAAACTAAATCGTTTATAAAAAATAAAAGTAATAGTTAAAAGAATCATAATTCCTACTAAAAGTAATATGGATGTGTTATATAAATTATAAAATGATGGATGGATAAAACCTCCTAAGCTTTTTATTTTTAAAGGTTTTAAAAGTGCGAAATTAATAAATATACAACTAAGATATATAGCTATATAATAACAGATATTTTTAGCCATTTTATTCATCTAAAATTCCCCCTAAATTAGATTTTATTTTTATAGTTTATCAGTTTATAAAAACTAAAATAGGAAGTTTATTTTAAATTTTTCTTTTAGATACAAAAAGTTTAAATTCCTAAATTTCATCGAATAAATGAATTTAATATCATTCCAATTATTATAATAATCATTCCTACAAGAGATAGACCAGTAGGAAAACTTTGACCTATAAAAATAACTGATCCAATAGCTGTAAAGATAACCATTCCAGCTTGTGTAGATTCAACAGCTGCAAGTTCTGAAAGACTATGTTTTGCCTTACTAGTTGCAATAAAGAAAGTTATAGTTGCTATAACTCCTGAGAATACAGCTAATATTAAGGCTTGTACTAAATCTATTTTTGAAATAGCTCCTGTTTTAGAATATCCGTAAATCATAAATAAAATTCCAAGTGGCATACTTATTAAAGTTACTCCAAAAGCTCTTTGGAAGCCATTTATATCATCTCCAATTTTATTCATTAACTTTCTGTTACCTAAAGGATAGAAGAATGCTGCTATAACAACAGGAATAAATCCTTTTAATAAATTTGAGAAAGAGATAGCAGACATTTCAGTAACTTGCATTAAAATAACTCCTGCTAATATAAATAGACAAATAAATAATCTTTTTAAGGGAATTTTACCTCTAACAAGTTTTTCACCGCCTGGTATTTTTACTTTGACAAAAAATAGTGGTGAAAGTAATAAACCAGCTAAAATAGTTACTTGCCATGTACTAGCTACTAGCCATGAAGGTGCAAAGTCAGAAGAAAAGCTCAATAAAGCATAAAATCCAATTCCTGCTAAGTTACCCCATAATAACCATGTAAAGAAATTATTTTTTATAGATTTTAACACAGTTAAAAGTTCACCTCTAAATAAAACTATAAGAAATAGAAATGGTAAAGCTAAAGCAAATCTTAAAAAAGATGTCCATGCCCAGTTGATTCCTCCCATGCCCATTATTTTTGTGACTACAAAAGTTGCTGAGAAAAAAATTGATGAAATTATTCCAATAATCACCGCTAACATATTAATGACCTCCTTATCTTATGTACTAAGTTTTTAATTTTATTATGTATATTATAATATACTTTTTAATTAAAAATGTAAACTATAATTTAAAAATTGTAATGATATTTTGTTTGATATATTATATAAAGAGAGAAGAGTTAAGAAAGAAGGTGTCTTTAAATGGATTTACAATCAAAGGATTTCATCGAAGAAATAGGAATGATTTTAAGGAGCATAAGAACTGAAAAGAAAATAAATCTAGAAGAATTATCTAAAAAAACTGGAATAAGTAGACTTACTCTTGCGAAGATAGAAAAAGGAGCTGCTAATCCAACTTTAAATATAATGTGGAAAATCTGTATTGCATTAGAAATTGAGTTTTCACAATTGGTTAACATGAGTGAAGAAATATCTATTTCAAGATCAAATAAGAGCCTTGGGGTAGAAGATGAAAAAAATTCTTTTAGAATAGAACTTATGTTTAAAGAAAATCAGGTGAAATCAGCTGAATTTTATAGAGTTTATTTAGCTCCTAAAGAAACTATATTAACAGAAGAACATAATAAAGGATGTATAGAGACTATTATGGTTATGGAAGGGAAAATAGAGCTAACTGTGGGAGAAAAAGTTTATATTTTAGAGAAATTTGATTCTATAAAGTTTAAAGCAGATGTAGAACATTCCTATAGAAACATTCATAATGATAAATCTATCTTAAATAGCACCTTAATATATAAATAAAAATCTTGTGAAAATGCACAGAAAACTAATAAAATTATTTGCAAAAAAGCAGTCGGAACAGAAAAATGTCACGACTGCTTTTTATATAACATCTTTGAAAACAATGTGTGTTATACCTCTAGATGTAAGAAAATAAATTTATAATTAAATTTTGTTTTAACATTTGTTATTTAATGGGGATAACTTATGTCAGGAATTTGTTAGAAAAATTTTTCTAATTAAAGATTTTCTTTATAAAACTTTTCTAAGCAATCAATAGCTTGATTTACTGCAAAATCTTTATCATATAAGTCATAGTGACTTGCATTTTTAACTATAAATAAATCTTTTTTCTCAGAGGCAGCTTTTTTATAAAGCTCATGACCATCTCTATAAGAACCAAATACTCCTTGAATATCTCCAATAATTATTTGAAGTGGTTGTGTTAAAAGAGTATCAGCTAAATGAAATGCGTCAAATCCTAACATTAATTCAATGCTATTAAAATATAGTTTATTTGGAGAATTAACACTTTGTCCTCTTGAAGTAGTATAATAATTTACTGCTTCTATAATATCAATATCATCCATTTTAGCAGCTTTTCTTTCTTCTTCATTTCTAGGAATCCAATTTACTATTAATTCCTCAGCACCGTTAGCTTCAGCAATGCGTTGTTTCCCAATAGCTTCTAATGTAGCTATTGAATCTACACTTTCACGCTGAACTCGTCCTATATTCGCACCAACAACTGTACCTGTAGCTTTAATTCTATGGTCAGTCATTGAAGCATTTACAGCGTAGCCTCCACCAGCACAAACTCCTAGAACACCTATACGATTATTATCAACAAAGTTAAGTGTTGTTAAGTAATCAACAGCAGCACGAATATCTTCAACCCTAGCAGAAGGATCCTCCGTATATCTAGGAGTTCCTTCGCTTTCACCTTGATAAGAAGCGTCAAAAACGACAGTAACATATCCTAATTTAGCTAATCTTTGAGCATAAATACCAGCAGTTTGTTCTTTACAACTGCTACCAGGGTGTACACAAACAATAGCAGGGTTTTGTTTAGATTTAGCATTTTCAGGAACGTTTAAAATTCCAGCTACTTTTATTCCTTTAGAACTAAAAGTTATATTTTCTTTATTAATTTTCATAATTTGATACCACCTTTAAAAATTCACTTGAGTAACTTAATACTCTCTTGTATACTTATAATAAAATATAAGAAACAGTATTTCAATTATCAGTTGTTTATAAAGTGTGCATTAATACTCATTATCGGGAAAAATGTGTATTAAAAGTAAGAAGGAGAATAAAATGGAACAAAAAATTGATAGAAGAATTCTAAAAACAAGAAAAGTAATACAGGAAACTTTTTTAGAAATGTTAGCTTGCAATGAGTTTGATGATATTACGATAAAAGATATTGCACAAAAAGGTGATATAAGTAGAAAAACTTTTTATTTACATTATTTAGATAAATATGATTTATTAGATGATATAATCAATAAAGAATTAGAAAAATTAGCATATATTTGTGAACAAAAAAAAGAAAAAGGAATAGTAGAAGGTACTATTATTTGGTTTAACTATTTTTATGAAGAGAGAGAGTTTTTCAAAACATTATTTAGAAGTAAGACAACAGTTTCTTTTAGAGATAAACTTTTAAACTTTATGATGGAACAGCTAACTTTAAAAATGGATGAAAATAATATTGAAAAAGATGAGATTGTAGTGAAGTTTTTAGGGATGGGAATCTTAGGCGTTTTAGAATCATTTGTATTAGGTGAGTTAGATGGAGAGACAATACAAGTTTCAAAAAAAATAGGGCAACTTTTAGAAAAAAATTTGTGTATACAGTAAGTGGAAATAAGATAAAAAAGGCTGTGGATAACTTTTGTTAAAGTTATCCACAGCCTTTTTATGGTTAAAATAGTGCTACTAAAATACCACCTACACCTATCATTACAACTCCTATAAGAGCTTTTATTGATAGTGTTTCTTTAAACAGGAATATTGAAAAGATAACAGTCATAACTACAGACATTTTATCTATAGGAGCGACTTGTGTTACTTTTCCTGTTTTTAGAGCTATGTTCATAAACCACCAAGATAAGGCACCACATATACCTGTTAAGATAAGGAACATAAAGTCTTTTTTGTATGTAAATAATTGTCCTATACTTGAAAAATCCCCTTTATAGCTAGAAACACAAATGAAAAATAATGCCATAATAATTGCTTTAATTGTTCCAGCTAGTGAAGGGCTAAGGTGTGATACACCTAGTTTTGTAAAAATAGTTGTAAAACTCGCTGCAAGTGCTGCAAGTAAGGCATAGACTAACCAACTCATACTAGATTCCTCCAAAAATTTTTTTCTTTAATATTTTTTTTCTGAATACGTACACTACTATACAACGAATTAAATAGCTTGTACATATTAATTTATTTAGTAAAAGTTAGTTACTATATCGTTTGTATATCAAAAGATAGTTGAAAGTGCATATTTTTGAGTTAAAGCATAAGTATTTAGTTATGATATTAGAAAAATATAAAATTTGAAAAATTAAGATAACCTGAAAAGTCCTTTAAAAGAGAACCTAAAATAATTAAAATATCACTTTATACTAATAGATATGTTATTATTTAAAGGTAATGCTTTTTAGAAAAGGATGAGGTAAATGAATTTAATTACACTTGAGAATATAAGTAAAAGTTTCTCAGAGAAAGTTTTAATAGATAACATATCACTTGGAATAAATGATGGTGAGAAAATAGGAATTATAGGAATTAATGGTGCTGGTAAGTCTACATTTTTAAAAATTGTAGCTGGTGTTTTAGAAGCAGATGAAGGTACTATAACTAAAGGAAATAGGGTTAGAATAGAGTATCTTTCACAAAATCCAGATTATGATGAAAATGCTACCGTTATAGAGCAAGTCTTTAAAGGGAATTCTCCAGAAATGAAAGTTTTAAGAGAATATCAAACAGTTTTAGATAATTTAGAGCATAATCATAATGATGAAAAACTTCATCAAAAACTAATGGATTTACAAGTTAAAGTTGATGGACTTAATTTATGGGGGCTTGAAAGTGAAGCTAAAATGGTTTTAACAAAGCTTGGAATAAATGATTTTTCAGTTAAAGTTGGAAGTTTATCAGGAGGTCAAAGAAAGAGAATAGCTCTTGCTAGTGCTCTTATTACACCTTGTGAACTTTTAATTTTAGATGAGCCTACTAACCACCTTGATAATGATACTATTTCATGGCTTGAAGAATATTTAAATGCTAGAAAAGGTTCTTTATTAATGATTACTCATGATAGATATTTCCTTGATAGAGTTACTAATAGGATTTTAGAAGTTGATAGAGGTAGATTATTTAGTTATGAAGGGAATTATTCTATTTTCTTAGAGAAAAAGATTGAAAGAGTTGATAGAGAAAGAGCTGAAGAATCTAAGAGACAAAACCTAATAAGAAATGAACTTAAGTGGGTGATGAGAGGAGCAAAAGCTAGAACAACTAAGCAGAAAGCTAGACTTCAAAGATTTGACGAAATTACAAGTATAGAGAATTTTAAAGAATATGATAATGTTGAGATTTCTGTAACAGGTACTAGACTTGGTAAGAAAATTCTTGAATTCCATAATGTTTCTAAGGGCTTTGGAGACAGAGAACTTATAAAAGATTTTAATTATATAACTGTTAAAGGTGATAGGATAGGTATTGTTGGAGAAAATGGAATGGGAAAATCAACATTAATTAAAATGATTAATGGTGATTTAATTCCTGATAATGGTGAAATAGTTAAAGGGGAAACTGTAAATATAGGATGTTTTTCACAAGATAGTGGAGAAATGGACCCTAATATGAGAGCTATCGATTATATAAAAGAGGTTGCTGAATATATTCCAACAGCTGATGGAACTAGAATTACAGCAGGTGAAATGTGTGAAAAGTTCTTATTTGACGGAACTATGCAATATACTTTGATAGAAAAATTATCTGGTGGAGAGAGAAGAAGATTACAACTTTTAAGGGTTCTTATGGGAGGCCCTAATGTTCTTCTTTTAGATGAGCCTACTAATGATTTAGATATTGATACTCTTCAAATTTTAGAGGATTATCTTGATAGTTTTGGTGGCGTTGTAATAGTTGTATCTCACGATAGATATTTCCTTGATAGAGTTTGTAGAAAGATTTTTGCTTATGAAGGTAATGCAAAAGTTAGAGAGTACACAGGAAATTACAGTGATTATTTAATATATAAAGAAATTGAAGATGCTAAAAAGAAGGCTATAGAAGAACCTATTCAAAAAGAAAAGAAAGTTGATACTAGGGAAAAAAATAATAAAAAGACAAAGTTTTCATTTAAAGAGCAAAGAGAGTTTGACACTATTGATGAAGATATAGCAACGCTTGAAGAAAAGATAGAGAATCTTGATAATGAAATGGCAGTAAAGGCTAGTGAGTATTCAGTTCTTCAAGATCTTATGCAAGAAAAAGCAAAAGTAGAGCAACAGCTTGAAGAAAAGTATGAGAGATGGGAATATTTAAATGAACTCGCTGCGAAAATAGAAGAAAATAAGAAATAAATAATTAGAATTTTTAATTAAATTTAAAAGAAAGCCCTCACTTCAAATGCTATGCATTAAATTGTGAGGGAGTTCACAGGCTCGTAAAGCTTAGTATTTACGAGTCTTTTTTATGTTTTTATTATAATTTTTAAGATAAAAATTTTTTTTATGTGAACAAAAATATTTAATTTAACATATAGAATATATTAAAAATAAGAATACATTTATGTTAAAGGCAATATGTATTTTAATAAAGTATGTTGAAAAAGAGGGTTTTAAATTGGAGAAATATAAATATCCTAGATTTGTAGATAAAAAAAATATAACAAAAGTAGAAGATAATAATAAAAATAGATTATTTAAGTTATCTATTCCTCTTAGTTATACTGGAGATAAAAGTGTTCTTGTGGTTACAAGGTCACCAAGAAATTATAATGATGATGGTTCTAGCCATATAGTTTCAAAAATTTTAAAGTATGTTGATTCAAAAAGGCATGAAGAATTTTTAGGCGTTGGAAGAGTAGATATAGTATTTTTATTTCCTGTTAGGGAGCATAATGAGGAGCTTCTAAGTATTGTTTTAGAAGAGAATGGAGAAAAGTATCTTTTTGGTAATGATGGATATTATGATGATATAGGACATTTAATAAAAAATGACGAGTTAATATTTTATTCTATGATGGAAGCTAATTATATAATTTTTGCTTGGGGAGATATGCCAAGTGGAATTGAAGAGATAGGCATGGAGAGAGTAAAATATATTTTAAAAGCTTATAGAATGATAAAAAATAATAGCTTAGATGTTAAAGAGACATATAGGATTGGAGGCAGTTCTAAGGGATATCCAAAACATTGTCTTATGTGGAGAGAAACAGATGCTATTTATAGAGTTGAAGCATAAAAATATCCATGAGCTTAGAAACTCATGGATATTTAGTATTTTAATCTATTTTCATAGAATCTAACTTTTCTGTTTCTAATAGCTTAGAATAAGTTGCAATTTCTAAAATACAACTATAAGCAAGTTTGACGTTTAATGGAGTATCGGTTTGTAGCAATTGATCAAAATCTTTTTCGATATTATCAACTTCTAAAGATTTTGATAATTTATCCATCAACTCACTTACTAAAGCTGTATATTTATCATTATGAATTTCTAATTTTAAATTTAAGTATAAGGTATATAAATCAGAAATTAAGATATTGTTATGAGGATTAAGTTCATTTTTAAATGTTTGTAAGGTAACAGTATAGTTATCTTCTAATTGCTTGTCTATAGTTGCTGTGAGCAAGAAGAAATTGTCTATTATAGTATCATTTGTATTTTTAGTTTTAGCTATTGAACTAATTGTTACAAACATTTCATTTATTGCTAAAGCAAATTTTGTTTTTAAACGTGTATTTAATTTTTTTAAATCACATTTTAAAACAAAGGCATTTAAAATAACTGCAATAATTAACCCAATAATGACCATATATACTCTTGTAATAGCAAATGTAAAGACATCTCCTGTACCGGCTGCCATACCAATAATACATATAGTTGCAAAGAATATTTGATATTTGTATTGTTTGATATAGCACATAATATATCCAAATATTAAGACAATTATCATTCTTGCGACTTCAGTTTTAAACATGCTTAGTAAAATGATAGTTACTATTGCACCTAAAAGAGTTGAAATCATTCTATCTCGAGTTTTATATTTAGCTGTTTCATATATAGGATTAACAAGAGAGTAGATAGTAAACATCATCCAAACGCCTTCTTCTATAGGTGAGTGCATGAAATGAATAATACACCAACTTATAGTCATTCCAAGAGCTACACGAGTTGCATAACTAATACCTAAAACATTTTTAGTTTCTTTTTTGAATTGTAATGAAAAGTTGATATTTTTAGAGATATCTTTTAGTTTTTTCATATTATGATTTCTACCATTAGTTAATGAATAGTTAATAATATCCAAACTATTTAATATTTTCAAACCTTCTTTATTTTTTGATAATACTTCAACATTATCATTAATAAAAGCATTAGAAAAAGTTATGAATTCGTCTAATTTTAACTGACGAGATAAAAGTTTACTTAAATTATCAAAATATTTATCTGAGAAAAATGAAAAATCAAAATTTTCTAATTCATTCATAGAAAGCGAGTTATTTAATTTTTCTAGACCAGCAAGTAAATTTAAAGCAGCTTTACCTGTATTAGATATGTAGAAATTTTTCTCTCTACTACCAAAAATTAATGTTTTAAGAGTTCTAAATAAACCATCAATTTGTGCATCTATTGCAGAAATATCTTGATTTTGTGAATTTAAAACCAATTTTTGTTTCATTAAAGAATTTAAACCAATAAAAATTTTGGCAGAGTTTTTTTGAATCCTATTTCTGTTAAGAAATAGTTGAGGAATCATTATTAAGATTGCTCCTACTAGTAAGGCAAGTAATCTTATCCATTCTTTTGAAGCTGGAACTGGAAAATTGTATAGAAATACGAATTGTAAAATAAAAGGAACATAAACAGGTTTTCGTAATTCACTACAAGTAATATATCCAATTACAAAGAACATAATAAACAATAATGGTATACCTATCCAAAAGTTTTGTACACTAAAGAAAACAACTAGTCCTGTACCTATATTTATAAAAATAAAAGTAAATAAATTTTTGAAAAAATTAGTTGTTAGATCTCTTTCTAAATACATTAGCATTGCAATATATGTTGCAATAGCTATTAAAACGTTATCAGCGCCAAAAATAAGTTTATAAATTATAGAGAATATTGTAACTGACAAAAAAACAATTGTATTAGAAATAATTATTTTGGACAATTGTTTTTTTGAGAATTTATTTTTAAACATTTTAAAGTAATCCTCCTTATGCCAAACATTAGTGTAAATTATATAGTTTTTCGAAAAATATAGCAAATTACAATAATGAAAACAAGGATAAAATGATTTCTTAATGTTATATAAAATTGCTTCTAAAAATAAATTTTTAAATTTTTAGAAATAATAAAAAAGTATAAAAAAAACCATGAGTAGGGAAACTCATGGTTTTTATACTAATAGGGAGATACAAAATTAATTTAAGGAATCAATTTTGTAATTTATTTTAAAGATATTATTTTGAATAATCTGAGATTAATTCTTCAATTTTATCTTTACATCTGAACCCTTTGCATGAACCCATACCTGCTCCAGTTGCTTGTTGCACCTTTTCGTAAGTATCAGCTCCATTTGCAATAGCGTCCTTAATTGCTTTTCTTGAGATTGCTTTGCATAAGCAAACTTTTGTAATTTTATCAAGCACTGCTTGATTTAACTCGTTGTTATTATTATCATTCATACTTTAATTCTCCTAAAACTCAACTGAATTGTTTATAAATACTAACTTTATGAATACACTTATTATAATAAGTATACTTCTTACGGTAATAAGTATACTCCATTGAATTTTAAAAGTCTAAAGCACTCTTAATAAAGGGAAATGGAATTAATTTGTTATGAGTTAATTATAAGATATCCGATAAGAAAAGTCAACATTAAAATAATAATTAATATTAATACCTAATTGTTATCATTTACTTATTAGTGTTAAAGCTATTTGAGGTTGAATTTCGACTACTATACATATTATGTTTTGTGGCGTGAATTTAAAAATTTTTCAAAAAAATTTTTAGTTTTTAGAAATTTATTAAAAGAGTAGATTTCGAATATTTATAACTTTAGTATATAATGAACTAGAACGTTTAAAGAAATCAAGAATAGTTATCGAATTTTGATTTAAAGAAGAGACTTATATTAAATATAAGGAATAGAAAACTTAGGAGGAAGTTTATGAAAAATTTTATAAAAGGGGATAATATGAAGTATTTCAAATTATTTTTAGTTATTGTTATTTCGTATATAGCAATTAAAATTATTGATAATTTGCCAACTGAATTTGGATGGATATCTTATAGTTATCACTTAGTTATGTCATTTGTAATTGCACTAGCTATAACGTATATTATAAATCCAGTTGTAAAGATTTTTAATAGAAGATTAAAAATGCCGAGAAAATTTGCTATTTTAACTACATACTTAATATTTCTTTTAATTTCGGCATTGATAATAATATATTTAATTCCAAAATTATATAATAGTGCAATAAGTTTAATTAATGAATTCCCAGCAATAAGGAGCAAGGCTGAAGTTATCCTACATTCTTTACATATGGATACTCTTGCAAATAAATATTTAAATCCTAGCTCTACTAATTTCCAATCGTTGATGAAAAATGTAATTAGTGGTGCAGCTAGTGTTACTGGTGGAGTAGTTAATTTCTGTTTAGGATTTTTAATATCTATCTATATCATTAGTGATGAGGATAAATTCCTAAATGCTACTAGAAAAACAACTTTAATTGTTTTTGGGCAAAAAATAGGAGACCAAATAATAGAATTATTTAGAATTTTAGATTTTAATATAGGAACTTATCTAAGAGTAAGTATTTTAGATGCTACAATCATGGGAGTTGTATCATTTGTAGGAATGTCTATTATAGGAGTAAATTATACAATTGTTTTAGCTATAATAATGTTTGTTATGAATCTTATACCATTTATAGGACCTTATATTGGAATGGTAATAGTTTTTGTTATTTGTTTATTTACAGGGAAGTTATCTACAGCGATAATATGTATAGCTTTCTTAGAAGTATATCATGAGTTTGATTCTTGGTTTATTCAACCAAAACTTATAGGTAGTAAAACAGGACTTAATCCCGCAGTTATTCTTTTAGCAATCACTGTAGGTGGAGCAATATATGGGCCTATAGGAATGATTTTAGCAACTCCTATAACATCAGTTATCATGCTTTATGCACAAAAAGTTCTTAGAAAGTATAGATATAGGGGAGAACATTCTGAGAATTTTGAGAAATCGGAAAATAAATTGAAGAAAAAATCAAAATAAAAAAAGACACAATATTAGTAATTTTACTATATTGTGTCTTCTTTTTATTTAGTAGCTAAAAGTTCTTTTTCTTCTGCAACTAACGCTTTTACAAGTAATATTGCAAAGTTTATAGCTACATATAAGATAACTGCTGTTCCTATTACAAGTTCTATATTTGATACTATTTTAAATGCTGAGCTAAGTGCAACATTTGTTGTAGCAAATAAAGCTCCTGCTTTCCACATAGCTAACATACTGATAGCAAGTGGGAATGTAAATGCAGCATATCCAGGTTTGAAACCTTGTTTAATGAATTTAGGAATTTCAATGTATACCATAATTACATTAAAGATTGATGTTAATGCTAAGTACCAGAAGATAAAAGCATTATGATTTGTTGTTGTTGTTAAGTATGAAGCAAGTACAAGACTTGATGGTGCAGCCATGATTCCTATTGTTGCAGCTGCTGGTACTTCAATTTTATGTTTGTGAACGTAAACTCTGTATAACATAAATGGATAAAATGGTACGTAACAGATAATTCCAAAGTATGTTAAGAAGTTAGCGATTCCATCAAATCCGAATCCTTTACTAACTACACCAGCAACACAAACTCCTACAAGAACAACGTTCCATGATGGAAGCATATGTCTCATTTTGAATCCTTTAATTCTACTTCCAAAGAATACTGCGAAGTATCCAAGATGGAATATAACTCCTACAAGCCAGATGATTTTTGCTATTGTTGGTAAGTAAGGTAGTAAGTAACTAGCAAGTACAAATCCTGCCATATCTATTGTTGGGAAGAAACCTCCAAGTATTGGGTCCTTCATTTCAGTCATTGTATGTTTTGGGTGTATGAATGCTTTTACTGTTAATAATGCTAATGCGCATACTGCAAATATGATTGCTATTGGTTTTAAAAATGTAACTCCGTGTATTGCCCAAACATTTGCAAGTGTCATAAAACCAAGTGCTGTTCCAACTGCTCCGATTGGGAATAATTTAGCTTTTGTAATATATGTGTTCATCCCTTTCACTCTCCCTATTAGTAATTTTTATAATTTTATATGTACTTTATATGTAAAGGAATTTGACGTTCAATTTCCTATTATAATATCCTTTTATAAATATATAAATGTTTTTTTTGTTTTTTGTACCTCCTTGGTACATTTTTATTATACGTCTATATCAATAATAAGTAAAATACTATTACTTGATAAAATAGATAGGTATTTAGTTATGAATAAAGAGTTAATTTTATGAATTTTTAAAAACTATAATTTTATAATAACTTTTTTGAATTTTTAAGATTATGATAATAAATTCTCAGTTATTTGAGTTAAATTTTTTGAAATGTGCGTTTTTAATATTTTTTATAAAAGCAAATGAATATTTTGTAATGAAAAAAATAATTTTAATATATGAGTAAATCAGCTATTTAACCGTTTTGACATTTAAATATACCTAGATTTTCTTTTCTGAATGTGGCTTATATTTTAGTATATATTCAAGAAGCTATTGGTGATTTTGCTTTATTTTATTTATAATGGAGGCGTAAATTATGCATAAAAATAATGAAGAAATATTAGAATTTATAAAGTATATGTCTGGAGACAAAGTTTTAAGAAGAGTTTTTCAATATATAATGGAAGATGAAGAAACTAGAATATTTGAAATTAAATTCTGTGATACTCATGATAAAGGTGAGATTGGATTTGAAAAAGGAAAGGAAATGGCTTTTGTTAAATTTAATCACATGCATGCAGAAGTGGAATATTATGATGTAGTAACAAAGGAAAGACATAAGTGTAAGAGTATTCTTGATGAAGTTGAAGAATTAATGCATAGACCAGGATATCATTATCTAAGAGATGGTCTTATAAAAGTTTTCTATAACGAAGAACAAGAATAAATTTTTGATTGGCTTTGAAAATTAATGAAAATAAGTTAGTAAGCACTTAAAATAAGCTTATTAAGAAGAGAAATTTTACGAAATAGATTTAGATAAATAAATTTAGTGGAATTTCTCTTTTTTTTAGATTTTTAGTAAGATAGTTTTTAAATTTGGATTTAATTTATGAAATCTTACTTGGCAGTTGGTTAAAATGCTTATAAATTATAAACATTAAAATATTTATCTTTTATTGATAATTTAAATTTAATAGTATAAAATATATTAAGAAAGATTTTAAATAATAGTAAAAGCTATGAATAGGAAAAGTAATTAGGATAATTTTTTAAAGAGAGTAGTTGTTTGGTGCAAAACTATAAAAGTTACTTAATGAAAATCACCTAGGAGTTAGAGGCTGAAAAGGAAACTAAGTAAGCTATCTCGTTAGCCTGCGTTAAAGGATAGAGCATGAATGTGCTTGAATATTAAAATATCTATTTATAGGTATTTTGAACCTTAGGTGGTATAACGATGTAAGCTTCGTCCTTTTGGATGGGGTTTTTTTATTATATATAGAAAGAATTTGTTATCAAGTTGATATTTGAAAGGAGAGAATTGAATGTACAAAAAAGTTGAACTTACAAATGGTTTTGTAGGTATGGAAAAAGAAGTTTCAGAACTTTGGAAGAGCAGAAATGTTATTAAGAAAAACTTTGAGTTAAATCAAGATGGAGAGTATTTTACGTTTTATGATGGACCTCCAACAGCAAATGGTAAGCCTCATGTAGGACATATATTAACGAGGGTTATGAAAGATATAATCCCAAGATATAAAGTTATGAAGGGGTATAAAGTTATAAGAAAAGCAGGATGGGATACACATGGTCTTCCTGTTGAGCTTGAAATTGAAAAAAAACTTGGTATTTCAGGTAAAGAGCAAATTGAAGAATACGGAGTAGAGAAGTTCGTAGAAGAATGTAAGGATAGTGTTTTCACATATGTTAGCATGTGGGAAAAAATGACTGATCAAATAGGATACTGGGTAGATATGGAAGATCCATATGTTACTTATCATAACCCTTATATAGAGTCAGTTTGGTGGGCTTTAAAAACTATGTGGGATAAAGATTTATTATACAAAGGACATAAGGTTATGCCTTACTGCCCAAGATGTGGTACAGGACTTTCTTCACATGAAGTTTCACAAGGATATAAGGATGTTAAAGACCTTACAGCAGTAGCTAAATTTAAGGTTAAAGGCGAAGATAATAAATATATTTTAGCTTGGACAACAACACCTTGGACACTACCTTCAAACGTTGCTTTATGCATTAATAAAGCTTATACATATGTTGAGGCAAAAGTTGAAGATAGTGATGAAGTATTAGTTCTTGCTAAAGATTTAGCAGCAAAAGTTCTTGGAGAAAACCATGAAATTATAAGAGAGTTTAATGGTAGTGAACTTTTAGGAACAGAGTATGAGCAATTATTACCTTTCCATAAGCCAGAAGGAAAGGCATTTGTAGTTGTTCATGGTGATTATGTAACTTTATCAGATGGTACTGGTATCGTTCATATAGCTCCTGCTTATGGTGAAGATGATAACTTAATTGGAAAGCAAAATGGATTAGCATTTATCAACTTAGTTGATGGTAAAGGTGAGTTTACAGAAGAAGTTACTCCTTGGGCTGGAATGTCAGTTAAGAAATGTGACCAAAAAATCTGTGATTATTTAGCAGAGGAAAATAAATTATTTAAGGCTGAAAAGCATACTCACTCATATCCTCATTGTTGGAGATGTGATACACCTCTTCTTTATTATCCAAGAGAGAGTTGGTTTGTTGCTATGAGTACTTTAAGAGATAACTTATTAGTAAACAACAATAAAATTAACTGGTATCCTGATAATATTAGAACTGGTAGATTTGGTAAGTTCCTTGAGAATGTTATTGACTGGGGAATTTCAAGAGATAGATACTGGGGAACACCACTTCCTATTTGGGAATGTGAATGTGGTCACAGAGAATGTATTGGTAGCATAGAAGAGCTAAAAACAAAAGGACAAAATGTTCCAGATGATATCGAATTACACAAACCTTACATTGATAATGTTCATTTAACATGTGAGAAGTGTGGAAAACCAATGAATAGAGTTAAAGAAGTTATTGACTGTTGGTTTGATTCAGGTTCAATGCCATTTGCACAACATCATTATCCATTTGAAAATAAAGAGTTATTTGAAGAGAATTATCCAGCTCAATTTATTTCAGAAGCTGTTGACCAAACAAGAGGATGGTTCTATACATTACTTGCTATTTCAACTGCTTTATTTGATAGAAATCCATTTGAGAACTGTATAGTACTTGGGCATGTTCTTGATAAGAAAGGACTTAAAATGTCAAAATCAAAAGGAAATGTTGTAGATCCGTTTGATGTATTAAACTCTCAAGGTGCAGATGCTACAAGATGGCATTTCTATACAGCTAGTGCTCCTTGGCTTCCAACAAGATTCTCTATTGATGATGTTGCAGAAGTTCAAAGAAAGTTCCTTGGAACACTATGGAATATCTATTCATTCTATGTAATGTATGCTAATATAGATAATTTCAATCCATTAGATCATAAAGATTTTGTATCAGAAAATGTAATGGATAAGTGGGAAATGTCTAAACTTAACACATTAATAAAAGATATAGAAGAAGGACTTGATTCATACGATATAACATCAGCTGCTCTTAAAATTGAAGAGTTTACAGATGAGTTATCAAACTGGTATGTAAGAAGAAATAGAGCTAGATATTGGTCAGAAGAGTTAACTGATGACAAAATTGGTGCTTATATGACTTTATATAGAGTGTTAACTACTCTTGCTAAAGTAGCAGCTCCATTTATACCATTTGTTACAGAAGAAATATATCAAAACTTAGTTGTTAATATAGATAAGTCAGCAGAGGAAAGTATTCATTTAACAAAATGGCCAGTAGCTGATGAGTCAGCTATAAACCCAGAGCTTGAAGCAGAAATGGATCTTGCTTATAAAATAGTTAAACTTGGAAGAAGTGCTAGAAATACAGCTAATATTAAGAATAGACAACCGCTTTCAGAAATGTTAGTTTCAACAGATGCATTACAAGGATACTATGGGGAAATAATAAAAGATGAGCTAAATATTAAAAAAGTTGAGTTTGGGGCTGATGTTTCTAAGTATGTTAACTTTGAAATTAAACCTAACTTACCTGTATTAGGAAGAGCTTATGGTAAAATGATACCTGGAATCAAAAAAGAAATAGCAACTAGAAATCAAATGGAACTTGCTCAAAAAATAAGAAATGGAGAAACTGAAACTATTAATGTTAATGGAACAGAAATAGTGTTAGATTCAGAAAATCTTCTTGTTACTATGAGTGGATTAGACGGATTTGGATTTGCTGGAGAAGGAGCAGTTGGGGTTGTTCTTGATACTACAATAACAGATGAGTTAAGAGAAGAAGGGCATGTAAGAGAAATTTTATCAAAAATTCAAAACATGAGAAAAGAAAGTGGATTTGAAGTTGCAGATAAAATTGAATTATATGTTGCTGGAAATGATATGTTACTTGAGGTTATTAAAAAGTTTGAATCTCATATCATGAAAGAAACTTTAACTATAGGTATTAAATATAATGAAGAAGCTAACTACGAAGAAGTTATGATTAACGGTGAGAAGCTTCAAATGTTTGTAGAAAGAAAATAAAAACTAATAAAACCTCCCCTAATCTTTAGGGGAGGTATTTTAAAAATGTTAAAATGTAGGTGTTAAAATTATTGTAACGGTAAAAAATATAACATAAATTCATTGTTTTATCTGTGAAAATAGAAAATTATTGAAAAACAATTTAATTTTACATATAATTAAAGATAAAAGATGAAAATATACAACCATAGGATTTACAATAGATTTATAATAGTAATTTAATATGATGTGGGAGATGATAATATGGCTACTTCAATAAAAGATGTTGCAAGAGAAGCTGGTGTTTCAATAGCAACAGTATCAAGAGTTTTGAATGATATAGATGTTGTTAATGAAGAGACAAAAAAGAAGGTTCAAGATGCTATTAAGAAGTTAGGATATAGACCAAATATTGTTGCTAGAAGTTTAAAAACTCAAAGAACTAGAACAATAGGTATAATAGTTCCTGATATATCAAGTCAGGTTTACCCTGAAATAGTAAGAGGTGCAGAGGACGTTGCAAACATATACAAATATAATGTAATGCTTTGTAATTCAGATTGTGATGGAGAAAAAGAGAAAGAATACCTAAGAGTTTTAAAAGAAAAAATGGTTGATGGTGTTCTTTATATGAGTTCATCATTAGAAGATGATACTCTTAACTTAATCAATGAGTTAGATATTAAAACTATTCTTGTTGAAACAATAAATAAAGATAATGCTCTTCCAAGTGTTAGTATAGATAATATTGGTGCTGCATATGAAGCAACAAAACATTTAATTGCAAAAGGTAGAAAAAACATAGGATTTATAGGAATTTCTCAAAATGAAAAGAATGCTTGGGGAATGAGATATAAAGGTTATGAAAAAGCTCTACTTGAAAATGGAAAAGAAATTAAAGACGGTGTTTGTTTCTTTGATACATTAAAAATTAAAAGTGGGAAAAAAGGTGTAGAAGCAATTTTATCAAACGATTCTAATATCGATGGTATTGTTTGTGCATCAGATGAAGTTGCCATGGGAGCTATTAATGCTTTAAGAGAAAGAGGAATTAGAGTACCAGAAGACATTTCAGTTATAGGGTTCAATGGGATAGACATGTCTAAGAATTTCTATCCAACAATTACAACTATAGAGCAACCTATGTATGATATGGGGTCAGTTGCTATGAGAATGCTTATTAAACTTCTTAATAAGGAAGAGTTAGATAATGCTTATTATGAATTACCATTTGAACTTCGTGAAGGTGGAAGTTGCTAATAGACATAGATAATATTTAGCTACAAGAGTAGGTTTATTTCAACCTTAAGTAGTGATAGATTGAAAAATCTATATTTCTTTATTATCTACTTATACCTACGAAGGCTAGAGTTATTTGAAATCCTAGCTATTAGATAAAATAGAATATTAACATAATTATGACTTAAACTGCTTTACAAGATTTTTGTAGGGCAGTTTTTTATTTATTTTATATAACATGTAGTATTTTTTATTTTTAGTCATAAAAAAAATATTTTGTTAATAAAATAATAAATAATTGATAATAAATTTATTAATACAACTAATTTACTTTGCTATTTGGTATGATTATATTAAATGAAAGGTAATTGGAGGGGAAGTTTTTGAATAGTACAGCTAACATAGTAAATAGATGTTTTGGCAAAAGATTAAGTTTTGTAGATTTTACAAATTCAGTGTTTGGACTTTTTAAGAATAATTTTAAAGATTTAGCTATAATTACAGTTATTACTCAATTACCATTGTTGTTATTAATAACTTTTAAAGCACCAAGTTTTATCATTAACGTATTAAGTATAATAGCACAAGTGATATATATAGTATCTATAGTTAAGCTTGTTGATAATAGAGCTAGAGGGAATATGATTGGGTTTAAAGAGGCAATATTATTAGTTAAAGAAAATTGGCTTCTTTCATCAGGGGTAATAATTTTACAATCATGTATATTGATTTTCTCAGGAGCATTACCGTTTTTGCCTATTTTAGCAAATTTATTTTTAGCTATTGCTATACCAATAGGAATATTACAAGAAAGAAATATGGTTGAGAGTGTAGTAGAAAGTTTTAAATTAGTTAAAAATGATTGTTTAAATGTATTTTTAAAACTATTAATTATTTCAGCTATAACAGGAATTGTGGTTGCAGGACTTAATATTTTATATATGCTTACTGGTAACTTTAAAATAATAATTTCAATTTTAGCAACAATTATAGGGACAAGTCAGATTTTAGCTTCAAGTATACTTTTTTATAATATACAAGGTAAAAGAGGCATATAGGAAATTTGCAGATTTATTTAGGTAGACTTAGTGTCTACCTAATTTTTTGTTAGTGTCAAAAAGTTTTTATTACATATAGAATATTTTAGAATTATTTATATTAAGGGGGATATATGGATAATCAAAAAGAATTAGGAACAGAATCTATTATTAAATTATTATTTAAATATTCAATTCCAGCTATTATTGCTATGATGGTGAATTCGCTATATACAGTAGTAGATAGAATGTTTATTGGGAGAATACCTGGTGTTGGGGCAGTAGCTATGAGTGGCGTTGGTATGACTATGCCTATAGTTTGTGTAATTATGGGAGTTGGAATGCTAATAGGTGTTGGTTCAGCGGCTAGTATTTCTATAAAATTAGGTCAACAAAAAAGGAATACTGCTGAAAAGATTTTAGGAAATGCAGTAACATTATCAGTTATTGCAGGAATTGTTATTACTATTTTAGGAATACTTTTCTCTAAGAGTATACTTTCTCTTTTAGGTGCAGAAACTCAAACAGTTATGTATGCACAGCAGTTTATAAATATTATTTTACTTGGTACTACTTTTAATATGTTAGGATTTTCTTTAAATCAATGTATAAGATCTGATGGTAATCCTAAAGTAGCTATGGTTACTATGCTTATAGGTGCTATTCTTAACATGATTTTAGATCCTATTTTTATATTTGTTTTTGGCTGGGGAATAAAAGGCGCAGCATTTGCAACAATAGTATCACAGATAGTATCAGCAGTTTGGATTGTTTATTATTTTATGAGTGGTAAGTCTAACTTGAAAATTAAGAAAGAAAATTTAAAGTTAGAGCCAAAGTTAATTAAGATTATTTTTGCTATAGGAATGTCTCCATGTGCAATGCAAATAGCAGCTAGTTTAGTTCAAGTTGTGTCTAATGCATCTTTAATTAAGTATGGAGGAGATTTAGCAGCTGGTGCTATGGCAATAGTGTCTTCTGTATGTATGGTGTTTTTAATGCCTATTTTTGGAATGAATCAAGGGGCTCAACCAATTATTGGATATAATTATGGAGCTAAAAATTATCAAAGAGCTAAGAAAGCTGTAATTTTTCCTGTTATTGTGGCAACTATAGTAGTATGTGCTGGATGGTTAGCTGTTGAAGTTTTTCCAGAGTTCTTTATTAAACTATTTAATGATGATGCATCTTTAGTAGCTACAGCAACAAGAGGGATTAGAATTTATATGTTTATGTTCCCTGTTATAGGATTCCAAATAATATGTAGTAACTATTTTCAAGCAACAGGAAAAGTTAAAATTTCAATGTTTTTAAGCTTATCAAGACAAGTGATTTTCCTTATTCCGCTTATGATTGTTTTACCAATGTTTTTTGAGTTAGATGGTGTTTGGATGGCTGGTGCACTTAGCGATTTAGCTTCGGCAGGAGTTACGTCATTTTTCATTATAAGAGAACTTAAACATCTTAAAAAATTAGAAAAGTTAGAAGAAGTAGAAAGTATTTAATTAAAAAATATGACAAAAATATTTCTAATGGTTTACAAAATTTATTTATAAAGGTATTATACTATTGTAAACCAATTTATTATAATTAATAAAATACTTTAGGGGGAACACAAATGAAAAAAGTGATAATCGGTATAATAATTATTGCTGCTGTAGGAGCAGCAGGGATTGTTGGATATTCAAGTGGTCGAAATGGTAGTGAGGCAACTAAACCTAAAGCGACAACTGAAACGGTTATAAATAAATCAACAACTGATGGTGTTGATACAAGTAATACAAATGTTAAAACACCACAAGAAGCTATGAATTTATTAGTAGCTGGGAATAAAAGATTTGTAGAAGATAAATCAGAGCTTATTAATGTAAATTCACAGAGAAGGCAAGAGTTAGAAAAGGGTCAACATCCTTATGCTACAGTTATTTCTTGCTCAGATTCAAGAGTTACGCCAGCACTTATTTTTAACTCAGGTCTTGGTGATATATTTGATATAAGACTTGCCGGAAATGTTGTTGATGATAATGCTTTAGGTTCAATAGAGTATGCAGTAGACCATTTACATACTCCAGTTATAGTTGTAATAGGACATGAAAATTGTGGAGCAGTAACAGCGGCTTATAATCAAGTTGTAAAAGGTGAAAAAGCTCATGGTAAAGTTGAAGATTTAGTAGAAGAAATTGAACCAGCAGTTAGCAAGAATGGAACAATAGATCAGGCCGTAAGAAAAAATGTAGAAAATGTAGTTAATGAGGTAAAACAAGATCCTGTAGTTGCAAAAGCAATAAAAGCAGGGCAAGTTAAAGTAGTAGGAGCTTATTATGACTTAAATGGTGAAGTTACTTTTAATAATTAGAAGGAATAGAAATGATAGTTAAGAATATCATTAAATATATCCCTACTAAGTAAATAAAGAATTTTGTTTTAAATAGTTATAGTAATAAAATAATTTTAATAGCTATAGATGGATTTAATATTAAATAAAAAAGGATTATCCTAAGTGTTTTCACGCTTTAGATAATCCTTTTATTTATTTCAACTTAAATAATACCTTCTTCTTTTAACACATTTTCTAATTTTTGAACTTTTTCAGTTAATGAGAAAAATCTATCTTTTAATGCATCTGTAGATACGTCTCCATTATCGATACTTTCTTCTAATGATTCTATTGTTTTTAATGCATCATCAATATCAGCCTGAGCTAATTTTAAGTTGTTTTCATTCATACCAAAACTCTCCTTTTTAATCTGTATAACAGATTCTCTATGTTTTTATGGTAACACTACTAATTTGTGAGTGCAAGACATATATTATACAGAGTTAATAATATGTTAAGGGGGATTTTTTTTTATGATTAACTACATATGGTTTGGAATTATAGCACTTGGGATTATTGTTGGGATTTTTACAGGGCAAGGAGCGGAAATCTCAAATGGAATAATAGATTCAGCAGAAGGAACTACAAAATTTATAATTTCAATGATTGGTATTATGTGTTTTTGGTCGGGAGTTATGAAAATAGCAGAAAATAGTGGATTGACAGGAAAACTTGCAAACATATTAAAACCGTTGTTAAGTAAGTTATTTAAGGATGCAAGTAAAAGTGAAAAGGCTATGGGGGCTATTGTTATGAATATTACAGCAAATATGTTTGGGCTTGGTAATGCTGCGACACCTTTTGGAATTAAAGCTATGAAAGAGTTAGATAAACTTAATACTAAAAAAGGTAGGGCGAGTAACGAGATGGTACTTTTTTTAGTTATGAATGCAGCTTGTATTCAGTTTTTGCCATCTACAATAATTTCTATGAGAGCGGCAGCAGGATCTATGAACCCTGCTGGAATATTATTTCCGGCAATGATTGCTACAGGATGTGCAGCAATTGTGGGAATTGTGGTTTGTAAGATTTTACAAAGATATTTTTAGGGAGGAAAAAAGATGAGTTATATTGGTAACTGTTTGATTCCTGCAATTCTTCTAGTAATAGTTGTTTATGGAATGTTTAAAGAAAGAAAGGTGTATGAGTGGTTTGTTGAAGGAGCAAAAGAAGGATTAGAAATATGTTTTAAGATCTTCCCACCTTTGTTAGCTATGATTGTTGCAGTAAGAATTTTTAAAGAAGCAAATCTGATTGAATATATGAACAATATTTTAGAGCCGTTTTTACAAATCATAGGTATGCCAAATGAAATATTACCTTTAGCTTTAATAAAACCGCTATCAGGAAGTGGAGCTTTAGGAATTTTTACTGATATTTTAAATCAGGTTGGACCAGACTCTCAAACAGGAATGATAGCATCAGTAGTAATGGGCACTACAGAAACTATTTTTTATACAATAACAGTTTATTTTGGTGCTGTTGGTATCAAGAAAATAAGACATACTTTATGGGCAACTACTATTGCGGATATAATATCGATAATTATGGCTATTTTTTTAGTTGGCGTTATGTTTTTTTAAATATAATCTATGAACTAAATATTAATAAAATGTAAATTTGAATAAAAAATTTAATTTTAATAAAATAACATCTATTTGCCAAAATGGATGTTATTATTTTTTTTAATAGATAAAATAGGTAGTTGTTTATATATCATTTTAGAAAAATAGATAAAAGTTTTTTAAAAAATAGACATATCAGATACCTGTAAAAAAAATACATAAAAGTAAAAAAACAAATTGGAAATTTTACATGTAGTATATGAAAATGATTACAATTTATTTTTTGTAAAAATATTACTTTTAAAAGAGAGCGGAAAAAAGTAATATTGCCATTTTAATACTTTTAAAGGTAATAAAAGGGATGATAAGCAAGAGTTATGCCACTGTTTTAAATTACATAAATGTAAAAAAAATACATATGAAAATAAGAATACGTACTTACAAAAAGTGTATAAATAATGATAAAGAAATTTTTAAAATGTTAAATGTTTGTTATAAAAAAGAAGTTGATTTTGTGAATTTCGCATTATCCTAAATAGGTTATTACTTTAGTTATTTTAAATTGTAAACTGGGATAAAAATAAGGTTGGCATAGCTAGGAAAAGAATGAGTGAGTTAATTTAAAAAAATGCCTATATTTGAGTTGCCTATATGTTTCAAAGCCCTAAATTGAATTTAAGAAATGCATTTAGACATTATATAATTTAGAACATAATAAAACAATTAAATATTGAGAGTAGATTTCTAAAGAATAGTTTAAAGCTATTTCTAGTAGACTTTTTATTTCCCAATGTATTTTATTATTAAATTATGTAATAATTTATAATTTAAAAATAGGAGGTGAAGAGCTATATGAATGTATTTGCACCATTGTATACATTAAATATTTTTGGTATTAAAGTAGACAGTTGGATAGTTACACAGTGGGGAGTTATGATCTTTCTAATTATTCTTGGGCTTATACTTGGGGTTAAATTTAAGAAAAAGAACTCTGATGGATATCCTAGTAAGTTACAAGTTGTGATTGAAATGATTTACGAAGCTGTCGGAGGAATGGTTAACGAAAACCTTGGTGATAAATTCAGAGGATATGTTCCTTTTGTTGGAACTTTATTCGTTTATTTATGGATTTTAAACTTATGTGGATTAATAGGATTCGGACCACCAACAAGGAACTTAAGTACAGTAATAGGATTTACAATTATTACATTTGTATTAGTTCACTATAACGCAATTAAAGGTAAAGGATTTGGTAGATATCTTAAAGGATATGCTGAACCTTACGTATTAATGTTACCAATTAACATTATAGAAAAAATAGTGTTCCCAGTATCACTTTGTTTACGTTTATTTGGTAATATGCTAGCAGCAGCCATTGTTATGAGTCTAATATACATGGGTCTTGGAGATATATCAGTGTTTGCTCAATTAGGAGGACCAATCATACCACATGCATTCTTTGATTTCTTTGATGGAACAATTCAAACAATAATCTTTGTAATGCTTACAGTTATAACTATTAAGTTAGAATCTCAAACAGAAGAATTTTAGTTTATAAACGAAGGAGGAATTATCATGACTGGAATAGGAATGGTAGCAGCAGGTATAGCTGTTATGGGAGCAATTGGTGGAGGTGTAGGAACAGGTATAGCTACATCAGCAGCTCTTAAAGCAACAGTTCAACAACCAGAAGCAGCTGGTAAGATTCAAACAATCTTTATCATGGCAGTTGGTCTTTGTGGTGCGACAGCGATTTATGGATTAATTATTTCAATTATTATACTATTTGTTAAATAGGAAAAAGTTTTGTGTGATTTGAAAAAGAAAATGTGTGAAAATGTGTGAAAAATAAATGATAAGGAGGATCTATCATGGATATCGGAATATTAGGAGCAGGATTTGCAGGAGTTACAGCTTTAGGAGCTGGTATTGGTATCGGGATTGCAGCTAAAGGAGCAGTTGAAGCTATAGCTAGAAGACCTGAGTTAAGTGGTAAGGTTATGGGTAACTTTATCGTTGGTGCTGGTCTTGCAGAAGCAACAGCTATTTATGGATTGGTTGTAGCGATCATCTTACTATTTGTTAAATAGGAACTTAAATATTATATTAAAGCGGTTAGTTTTATCGAATACAGTCTAGAACCTTTGAAAGGGGGTTGAATTAAGATATGCAAATACAATTAAGTACAGTTTGTATGACTATTATTAACTTTATAATTTTACTTATTATACTTTATTTTGCTTTTTGGAAAAAAGTCAGAGTTGCTATCGAAGAAAGACAGCAAAGCATAATAAATAAAATTAAGAGTGCAGATGAGAAATTAAAAGAAGGTGAAGAGTTTAAAAGAACTAATGAAGAAATTTTAAGCTCTGCTAAAGACGAAGGTAAAAAAATCACTGAGGCTAGAAAAAAACAAGCAGATAAAATCTATGAGGAGATTATGGATACTGCTAAACAAGAATCAAGTGCAATGAAAGATAGAGCTGAAGGTGAAATTCAAAGAGAGCTAGAAAAAGCTAAATTTGAAATAAAAGAACAAGTTATAGAACTTGCAGTTATAGTTTCTCAAAAAGCTATAGATAAGTCTTTAAATGAAGAAGAACACAGAAGACTTATTGATACTTTTATTGATGAGGTTATTTAAGAATGTTCGAGTTTCTAGATAGAAGGTATGCACTTGCCTTATATGAAATAGCAAAAGAACAGAATAAAGAAAATGAGTTTATCGAAGATTTACAGCAAATAAGTGATATTGTTACTAAGAATAAGGAGATTCAAGAAATTCTTGTTAATCCTAAAGTTGGTAAACCACAGAAAAAAGAGTTATTTGATGATATGTTTAAAGATAAAACATTTCCTGAAATATTATCTTTTATCTATGTGTTAATTGAAAAGGGTAGAATATTAGAACTTGCTGGAATTGCTAGACAAATGTATCTTATTCATCTAGAGGAGAATAATATAGTGGAAGGTACTGTAAAAAGTGTTATTCCTTTATCAGATGAAGAGTTTACAAGATTACATGAAAAGTTAGAGAAGAAATATGGTAAGAAAATAATTTTAGAAAAAGTAATTGATAAAGAAATTCTTGGTGGACTTTTTGTGAAAGTTGGTAATGAAGTAATAGACGGAACTTTAGCAGGTAAGTACGAAAAGATAAAAAACTTAATGATTCATAGTAAATAGAAAATAGAGGTGGTGATTCTATGCGTATCAAGCCAGAAGAAATAACTTCAATCATCAAGGCTGAAGTTGATAAATTCAAAAATGATCTAGAAACAGTAGATTCTGGTACAATCATCCAAATAGGTGATGGTGTTGCTACTGTTTATGGACTTGATAAGTGTGTTGAAGGGGAATTATTAAAATTCCCAAATGATGTTTATGGTATGGCTCTTAACCTTAACCTTGACAATGTTGGATGTGTTTTACTTGGTGCAGATAAAGGTATCAAGGAAGGTGACATTGTAGAAAGAACAGGAAGAGTTGTTGAGGTTCCTATTGGGGACGCTCTAATAGGAAGAGTTGTTAACTCTTTAGGTATGCCAATAGATGGTAAAGGACCTATACAAAATGAAGGATTTAGACCAATTGAAATGGAAGCTCCTTCAATTATTGATAGAAGTTCAGTTAATGAACCTTTACAAACAGGTATTAAAGCTATAGACTCAATGATTCCTATCGGTAAAGGTCAAAGGGAACTTATAATCGGAGATAGACAAACAGGTAAAACTGCTATCGCATTAGATACAATCCTTAACCAAAAAGGAAAAGATGTTATTTGTGTATATGTTGCTATTGGGCAAAAACAATCAACAGTTGCTAATATAGTTAATACATTAGAAACTAATGGAGCTTTAGATTATACATTAGTTGTATCAGCTACAGCATCAGATAGTGCACCATTACAATATATAGCACCTTATGCAGCTTGTTCAATGGCTGAATATTTTATGTATAAAGGTAAAGATGTATTAGTAATCTATGATGATTTATCTAAGCATGCTGTTGCTTATAGAACAATGGCGTTACTTCTTAGAAGATCACCAGGTAGAGAAGCTTATCCAGGAGACGTTTTCTATATTCACTCAAGACTTCTTGAGAGATCAGCTAAATTATCAGCTGAATTAGGACAAGGTAGTATTACAGCACTTCCTATAATAGAAACACTTGCTGGGGACGTATCAGCTTATATCCCTACAAATGTTATTTCTATTACAGATGGGCAAATATTCCTTGAAACAGGTCTATTCAACGCAGGTCAAAGACCAGCTGTTAACGCTGGTATATCAGTATCTAGGGTTGGGGGAGCTGCTCAAATTAAGGCTATGAAACAAGTTACAGGTACTTTAAGACTTGAACTTGCTCAATATAGAGAACTTGAATCATTTGCTCAGTTTGGTTCAGATCTTGATAAAGATACTAAGAGAAGACTTGAAAAAGGTAAAAGACTTGTTGAAGTTTTAAAACAAAATCAATATAGTCCAATGTCTGTTGAACATCAAGTTATTATCTTCTTTGCAGCTATTAATGACCATTTATCAGATATAGCAGTATCAGAAATTAGAAGATTTGAAAAAGAGCTTATGGATTATATAGATGAAAAAGATTATGCTGTTATTTCAATGATCAAGGAACAAAAGAAAATGACAGATGAAGTTAAGGGAGCTATTGAAGAAGCTATTGCAGCATTTAAAAAAGAGTTCGTAAGTAGCAAATAATCGGTTAGTAGTTAGGAGGTGAGAGTTTATGCCAGCAGCAGGATTATTAGTTATAAAACAAAGAATCAAAAGTGTAAAGAGTACACAGAAAATAACAAAGGCGATGGCGCTTGTTTCAACTGCTAAAGCGAAGAAAGCTAAGAATAAGTTACTAGAAAATAATATGTACTTTGAAAAATTAGAAATGATGAGAAGTGATGTCTTTAGAGAAATGGAAGATTTCAAAGACAGTAAATTCGTTCAAACTAATGATAGTGATAAAAAGTTATATGTTGTATTTGCATCAAATTCTGGATTCTGTGGAGGATTCAATGCTGGGGGGATTTCTTATCTAGCAGATAAGTACCCTAGCAAAGAAGAAAGAGAAAAAGTTAAGCTTTTCGTAATAGGAAGCAAAGCTCTTTCTTATGCTAAAAAATATGGATTTGAAGTTGTGGGTATGAATAGTGATATTAAAGGTGATATAGATATTAAAACAGCTAGAAACGTAGTTAGACAACTTATGAATAAGTTTTATGATGGCGAGTTTAATGGAATATCATTCGTTTATACAAGATTCAAATCTAGTGTAGTACAGGAATTAACAGAAGTACCAGTTCTGCCAATTAATGTTGCAGAAACAGAAAAAGAAGCAGCAGAGAAGATAGATATATTTGAAATTGGTGAAAGTCCAGAAGTTCTAGTAACAAGCTTTGTTTATAGATATATGGAAGGTATATTTATAAATACAGTTTATAGTGCTATGAGTAGTGAAGAAAATGCTAGAATGCAAGCTATGGATGGAGCTACTAAAAATGCTGGAGAGATTATTGATGATCTTAATACAGCATATAATAGAATAAGACAAGCAGCGATAACTCAAGAGATTTCTGAGATTGTCGGAGGTGCTGAGGCACAAAAATAGATAGGAGGGAATATTATGGCTAATAATATAGGTAAAGTTGTTCAAGTTATAGGTCCAGTTGTCGACATAAAATTTGAAGCTGGATGCCTACCAAATATATATAATGCTATAGAGATTAAAAATGGAGAAAAAGATATAATCTGTGAAGTTGAGCAACACGTTGGAGATGATATAGTCAGAACTATTGCCATGGAATCAACAGAAGGATTAGCAAGAGGTGTAGAAGCTCATGATACAGGTGCTCCTATATCAGTTCCAGTTGGAGAAGAGGTTCTAGGAAGATTATTCAACGTTTTAGGAAAAGCTGTTGATAATAAGGGTCCAGTTAATGCTACTCAATCTTTACCAATACACAGAGCTGCTCCTACATTTGAAGAACAATCAGTTGTTCCTGAAATGTTTGAGACAGGAATCAAAGTTATAGATCTTATAGCTCCATACCAAAGAGGTGGTAAAATAGGACTATTTGGTGGTGCTGGAGTTGGTAAAACAGTACTTATACAAGAACTTATAAACAACATTGCTAAACAACATGGTGGACTTTCAGTTTTCACAGGTGTTGGTGAGAGATCAAGAGAAGGAAATGACTTACTTGGTGAAATGACAGAATCAGGTGTTATCAACAAGACAGCCTTAGTGTTTGGTCAAATGAATGAACCACCTGGAGCTAGAATGAGAGTTGCTCTTACAGGACTTACAATCGCTGAATCATTCAGAGATAAAGGGCAAGATGTGCTATTATTTATAGATAATATATTTAGATTCTCACAAGCTGGTTCAGAGGTTTCAGCTCTACTAGGAAGAATACCTTCAGCCGTTGGTTACCAACCAACACTTGCTACTGAGATGGGTGCTTTACAAGAGAGAATTACATCTACTAAAAATGGATCAGTTACTTCAGTTCAAGCAGTTTATGTGCCTGCCGATGACTTAACAGACCCAGCTCCAGCAACAACTTTCTCACACCTTGATGCGAAAACAGTTTTATCAAGAGCTATTGTTGAGAAAGGTATTTACCCAGCTGTTGACCCTCTAGATTCTTCATCAAGAATACTTGACCCAAGAATTGTAGGACAAGAACACTATGATGTTGCTACAAAAGTTAAAAATATTCTTGAAAGATATAAAGAATTACAAGATATCATCGCTATCTTAGGTATTGATGAGTTATCAGATGAAGATAAACTTGTTGTTACTAGAGCAAGAAGAATTGAGTATTTCTTATCACAATCATTTACTGTTGCAGAACAATTCACAGGTATTCCTGGATCATATGTACCAGTTAAAGAAACTATAAGAGGATTTAAAGAAATTCTTGAAGGTAAACATGACAATGTTCCAGAATCAGCATTCTTATTAGTTGGTGGTATTGATGAAGTTCTTGCTAAAGCTAAGAAAATAGAAGAGCAACAAGGATAGGAGCTGATTTAAATGAGTAATTTTAAATTATTAGTTAGTACTCCTTTTAAAAGAGCTTTTGATGGTGAAGCTCAAAGTATACAAGCAACTGATGATAATGGTGAGTTTGAAGTATTAGCACAGCGTGGAAATGCTATATTTGCTACAGTTCCAAGTAAGGTTGTAGTTAAAGATGCTAATGGACAAGAACTTGAGTGGTTTTCATCAGGTGGGCTATTAGAAGTAAGAAACGGAGAAGTTTCACTTTGTGTAGATACTCTAGAAACTAAAGATGAAATAGATTTAGCTAGAGCAGAAGCTTCTAAGCAGAAACATGAAAATGTCAAAAAAGACGGAGATTATAGTCAAATTGACGATATGCTTAATGAGTTATCACTTAGCAGAGCTGTAGGAAGAATTCAATATGCAAAAAATCATAAATAAAAGAAGACTATATTAGCAAGAGAGCTAATATAGTCTTTTATTTTTGTATTAAAATATTAGGATAAAATTTTTTTGTCAAAATAAATTAAGATTAAACAATCCTCTTTAGAAGTCTGGAATATCAATTATTATATAAAGAACTAAACTTAGAAGAATGTAGCTTCGATATTAATAGTAAGAAGTTTTATTATTTCATTAAAAGGGGAGATAAAGGGGAATTTTAATATGGGTGAGAATTCAGAATTAGTAATTACTAATGAATATGGAAAAGAAATAATTGAATTTGTTTCAAGATTAACAGATGATAGTTTTACGAAGATAATAAGGGAAGAATTTGAAGAACTTAATATAAAAGGATTAAAAATTGGAAGATATGGTGTATGTGACTTTGTAGGGTATCTTATTTTAAATTTTTATCAAAAAGCTAGTAATGGGTTTAAGGGGATAGAAAATAGGCTTAAAATGGAATTTGAAGCTATTATGAAGGAAGGTATTACAGGATTTGAAATTAGTGATTTATTAGAAGATATTATTTATGTAACTAATTGTATAGACATAGTTCATTGGCACAAAATAACTAGGATTATTAAAAATAAATTCCAAAGTCTTATAGAAGGATATAATTTTTTTAGAAAGTAACGCAATTATATTAAAAAATTAAAGTATTTATAGATGAAGCAATTATAATTTATATTAAAATGCAAAGGACTGTATTAAGAAAAAATTAATACAGTCCTTTAATAAAATATTTTTTAGTGAGTAAATCCGTGAGATCCACTTCTTTTTTGATCTTTATTGTTTAAATCTTCTATAGATTGTTTTAAGTCTTTAATGAACATGATTGCCATATTGTGACCCATATCAGCTCTACAAACTATTCTTTGTATTACAGTATCTTGCATGTTTTCTGGTAGAGGATAAGCAGGAACCTGCCAACCTTTCATTAATAATCTATCAGAAAGCTCATATAGATCCCAATCAACTTTTTCTTCTTTAAGTTTGTAGCAAACAATAGGAAGATTATCTCCATCATTATATATTTCAAATAAATCCATTTTTTCGATTTCACTTGAAATATACATAGCTACATCTCTAGTTTTTGAGTGTATCTTTTTGAATCCATCAAAACCGTATCTAACTAATACATAGTATTGACCAATAATTTGGCTAGCAGAACGAGAGAAGTTTATTGCCATTGTTGGCATTGAACCACCAAGGTAACTTACTTCAAATACAAGTTCTTTTGGTAGGTATGATTCATCTCTCCAAACAATCCAACCTACACCAGGATAAACTAAACCATATTTATGACCAGATGTATTTATAGAAACTACATTTTTTAATTTAAAGTCCCATACAAGGTCTGGGTGTACAAAAGGCGCAAACATACCACCAGATGCAGCATCAACGTGAATATAAACTTTATGTTCAGTTGTTTTATTATATTCTTCTAAAACGTCATTAAGGGCTTTTATATTGTCGTACTTACCTGTATAAGTAATTCCAAGAATCCCTACAACACCTATAGTATATTCATCTACGTAATCAAGCACTTTCTCTGGATCAAGATACATTTTTCCTGCATCCATTGGTACAGTTCTAAGTTCAATATCTAAATAAACACAAAGTTTTTCCCAACATACTTGGAACCCAGATGAGATAATTATATTTGGTTTTTTAGCTCTAATATCAACGCCAAGTTTTTCAGCTCTATTTCTCCAAGCAAATTTCATTGCCATTCCACCAAGCATACATGCCTCAGAAGAACCAACTGTTGATGTACCAATTGCCTTTTCTGAATCAGATGCATTCCATAAATCAGCTATAATATTCACACAACGGTTTTCAAGTTCTGCTGTTTGTGGATATTCAGATTTATCAATAGCATTTTTTTCAAGAGTTTTTGCCATTATTGCTACAGCTTCTTCTTCCATGTAAGTTTGGCAGAATGTAGCAAGGTTTAATCTGGCATTTCCTTCATTTAAAAGTTCATCTTTAATAAGTCTATACGCAATTCTTGGGTCAATAGAATCAGCTCCTATTTTTGTGTCTGGTAAAGCCATGTCGCTTTCTAAACTACCGAAGATTGGTGTATATACATGATCTTTTTCTCTTTTTGTTTTTGAATCTAACATAAATTCTCTCCTACTCTTATTGTGAATTTTAAATACCTGATTAAGGTTGTATCCATTCTATTATTTTTATATATTTATAACAAATTATGAAATATAGCTATTTTCTATAAAATAACGTTATTTTTATCTATACAATGTAATTAACACTTTATATCTAAGAAATACTACGTAACTATAGAGATTAATTTCTTTTTCTAACAAACGTTATATTAAAATTAATACTTGTTTGTAGCTAGTATAAAATTTATTAATGATTTTTGATTAAAAATATATTTTTCATTCTTTTTAAAAAAATATATTTTTAGAAGATTTTTTTATGATATTACTATAAAATATAGCTTTTAAAATATAACAATTTTTTGAAAATGTATACATTTTTATATTTTAATTAATAATTTGCCCAAAAACAGAGAAAGGATGTAAATAAAAATTCAGAAAATTCAAATTTTATTAACTATTTTTGACCTCAAAATAGATTATATAATTTATGAAAATGTTTACTTGATAATAAATTAACAAAGTTTTTGGGGATAAATGTGAATAAAAGGATAACAATGCTAAAAAATA
>JBOFRC010000039.1:0-2008 GCA_051650825.1 Sarcina sp.
CACTCAGTCACAGGAGGGACTGCTAGCTCATTACTGTTATTATTATTATTATTATCATCATCATCTTCATCATCATCACCATCATCATCATCAGGCAGAAGCCACTCAGTCACAGGAGGGACTGTTGGCTCACCATTACTGTTATTATTATTATTATTATTCTCATGATCTGTCTGCAGTAAAATGTTATTGATCTGTGTCTCTGTCGTTCATCTGGAGGTTATTGATCTGCGCCTCACAGACAGAAAAGTCACATCTGGACATTTTCAGCGTTTCTAAACTAAAAGTGGAAACTTCCTGAAGTGGAGTTGTTTGCAGCCGAGACGCAGCAGTTAGAGCAGTGAAAACAGTTGAAGTGTTGAAGGAGTTTCGGTTCCTAACTGAAAGAAGTTGAAGGGCTCTGTGTTGCTGTTGGTGCACAGTGAGAATCGCAGCTCTGACTGGGTGAACTGGTGTTTGCTGCTGGTCTGGTATGTCGGCGACTCACAGGGGGAGGAGGCCTGGTGATCCAGCAGAGTCCTGCGGTCTTAGAGCCGGACTGCGTCTGCGCGGTCCACGGCCCACCTGCTCAGCTTCATTCATAGAAACGTCTCTGAAATCACTCAAAGCCTTTGTTCCCCTTTCATTCGGAGAGACGTCGAGCTCTGACCCTTGTTTCGAGCCGAGCATTATTATTATTATTATTGTTATTATTATTATTATTATTATTATTATTGTTATTGTTACTATTATTGTTATTATTGTTGTTGTTGTTGTTGTTATTATCATCATCGTCTCTGGACTCAGTAAGACAGCAGCAGCAGCAGGACAGGAAGTGAACTTCAGTGGCTGGTTTCTGTCGGCTCCGGTTCTGACGAAGGGACTAAACCAGTTCAGTGCGTGAACCCCCCCACGCAGAAATCTGTGGCTGCTGCTAGCTTAGCTTCAGCTAGCAACAACAAGATAAAAGGTACAGCCCGGCGGAGTTTCCACACTGTGGCTGACGTGAAGAAACCTCTGAATGTCCCACATGGAGACTCCATTTCAGCTGACGATCCCTTAATCCAGGTTCTGGTTCTGGATCGGTTTGGATGAATTCAGTAACCATGGCGACGCGTTTCCTTCATGGATTCAACAACAAAGCGTTTTGAAGTCTCCTCCCCAGCCGAGGCTCGTGGGTATTGTAGTCTTTAGTGTGTAAACGTCTAACGTGTGCGACGGTTTGGTCGTCAGGAGAGTTTCTGTGCTCGGTCACATTCGGCAGAGAAACGACTGAAGAAACGTTTAACTGCAGAGTGAGGAGAAGCTCTTCAGCTCCTGCAGACGGAGTTATCCTCCCGCACTGCGTCGAGACGGAAAAGTGATCTGAGCTCAGCGAGAAACACTTTCTGTAGTGTGAGATGTGCTGCAGGTCAGAGGTCAGGCAGGAGGAAGCTCACGAGTACAGCGAGTATTTTATTCCAGAGGCGGACATCGTAGGAAAAGAGATCAACACGCGTTCAGTGAACGTCTCGTTTCAAAGTGCTGACGTGGCAGATAACTGAATGAACAACATTTCCTCGTTACGTTGTTAGAAACGCGATTCAGTTACATTTCTTCCAAAACAATCTGCGGCTGTAAACTCGCTGGATCAAAGATCATTTATGGAAGTTCCACACAAAATAATAACAGCAGCCAGAAATGTATTGATTAACCTGAAAGTCCAGACGGTTTCAGTGTGCGTGTAAACATCAAGCGTTTAAAGTTGCTGCGATCATTCGTCCTGTTTATTGATCACTGATAGATCACGACAGCAGTTTAATGGAAGTGATGGAAGACGGAAGTGGAAACATATTCAGACGTTTAGCTGAAGTTAATATGAAGCTTCAGTTAAACACATCGAGCGGAGATCTTCCACAGTTTCTGTCCGTTTACAAAATTCAGTCTGTGTTTGTCCCTTTAAGGATCTCACATCAGTACGAGCAGGAGGAGAAACTACTGAACTGGGGTTATTGTATCAGCACAGAACTGATCCTGTAAGACTTCATGA
>JBOFRC010000040.1:0-8099 GCA_051650825.1 Sarcina sp.
AAAAATATAAATAAAATGTACAATTAAGAATACTAACGGTTTTATATGAATTAAATTAAGTTATTGAACACAAGTTAGTATTTTTCTCCTAGGATTATAATTTTAATATTAGTAAAAAGGTAAGTAATAAAATTTAATAAAAAATAAAAAGACTATATTAATAGTACAGTTTAAATAAAATATATTAAAACTAACTACAGATAGTCTGTTCGTGTTTATAAGAACCTTAAAATTATATAAGATGCAGGAATTAACACTACAAGGCTTACAATACTATATAAGGCAAAAGTTGTTATATATTTTAATGGAGTAGTATCTTTTGAAGATACTGCAAATTTATAAGATATTATACTAGCCATAGATCCTATAAGTGAGAATAGCCCACCATTATTAACACCTAAAATTAATCCTCTATAATTATGAGTAAATGGTGAAAGTAATAATGTAGCCGGAACGTTACTTATAAATTGGCTTATACCAAGACCGATAAAGTAAGTATGAATATCATTTGTTAATATTCCTGAAATAGCATGTTTTACACTTTGTAATGAAGATACATTACCTATAAATATGAAAAATGCTGTAAATGTTAAAATTAATGAATAATCTACCTTGAAGAATAATCTTCTATCGATTACAATAGTTACTAATATAACAATTATGAAAACATATTTATAATTAATTAAATGAAATACAGAACCAAGTACTATAAGGAATAAAATAAAATATAATATTATTAATTTTTTGTGAGTAACATGAACTTCACTTATGACAACATCTAATATTCTATTTTTTTGGAAACCTATAAATCCAAGTAATAGAAGGAAAGACACAATAGTTATAGGAATAGTTACTGCAAAAAATTCTGTTGGCGTTAAATTAAATACTGTAAAAATATATAAATTTTGCGAACTACCCATTGGTGTTAATGCACAACCTGTGATAGCAGCTATAGTTTGAAATACTATAAGTTTTACAGGATTAAATCTAGCCTTTTTTGATAGTACCATAGTTAATGGTACGAATGTTAATAATGCAACATCGTCAGTTATAAGCATAGAACTGAAGAATGTTAAAAGTATCATTACTGTAAATAATCTTTTTACGCTTTTATCTCTATGTAGTAGCCTTGTTCCGATATAATCAAGTACTTTAAACTCTTTTAGGGCAGTTATAACAACCATTAGATTGAAAAGTAATATTAAATCCTTCCAATTAATATAACTAAGCTTTGGAGTAGAAATAAATGACGATATTATAGCAAGAACGCCTGCGACTATTAATATTATCTCCTTTTTTAAGAATTCTTTAAGCTTATTTTGCCTTAAATCTTTCGAATCCATTTTTTATCTCCTGTGGGTTAAAGTTTTTTTATTGATACCTATAATTCAATATTACACCAATAATTTTAAAACAGTAATTAAATAAATATGACGAAATAGATACATTTTTTAGGTTTTAGGCTTATTTTTTATGTAGTGTAAAGTAGTTTTAGATATAAATTATGAAAAACTAGAATTTAGTACTATAATATTAAAGATTTAATAAAATACTTAAATTTATAAAAAATATATAATTAATAATTGATAATGATTACATTGTTAATTATTAATACAAATATATAAAAAAATATAATAGTTTGATTTTAAAAAAATACTTGCTATTTTTAATCAAAATAGCTACTTATATTTTTAGAAAAAGTTACAAAAAAGTTTTTAAAAAATAATAGTATTTTATTATGGGGATTGAAAAATTATATTTTAAATACTTATATACGAAAAATATTTATGATTTTACAAAAAATATATGTCGATTTATTGTGTGAAGTATAAAAATTATTTGAGTGGAAAAAGATATATTAATTGAAAGGAAAAAAGAAGTAGTAGTACTTCTTTTTTTTCTTTTTATATTTGGAAATGAATTAAATGTCTATTTTTTATCAAATATATGATAATTTAATTGAAAATGATTATTAATTAATAAAAAATATATTAAAGTGTGGAATATAATAATAAATTAGCAGTAATTGAGAAGTGTTATTAATTGTTTGCATAATTTTATTTTTGACAGAATTATATATTGTGATATCATAAAAATATAATTGATAATTATTATTAATTAATAGTGATTAATATTACTGTGGGTTAGTTAATAATAGAATTGAGAAATTTAAAATGAGAAATATAGTAATTATTATTTTATATTTATAAAGAAGTAAAATAATATAGTGCAAAATTAGTGTTTTAAGAGGAGGAAATTATAATGGTAAAACATTTAAGTAGAGAAAACTTTAAAGAAGAGGTAATTGAAAAAAAAGGAATTGTTGTTGTAGACTTTTGGGCACCTTGGTGTGGACCTTGTAAGATGCTTGGGCCAATGATAGATCAATTAAATGATGAAATGGCTAATGTAGAGTTTACAAAAGTAAATGTTGATGAAGAAGAGAGAGTTGCAGAAGCTTGTCAAATATCTAATATTCCAACAATTCTTATATTTAAGGATGGCGAAATGGTAGATAGACTTATGGGATTTAAGCCAAAAGCAGATATAATAAAAGAAATAGAAAAGCATTTTTAGGGTTATAAGTGGAGGAAAATATAATGGAAAATAGATATGATATAGCAATAATAGGAAGTGGACCAGCGGGGCTTTCAGCAGCACTTAATGCTAAAATACGAAATAAAAAATTTGTATTATTTGGTAGTAAAAATTTAAGTGCTAAAGTTGAAAAAGCACCTAAAATAGATAATTATTTAGGCTTTGCAGGTATGAATGGAAAGCAGGTTGGAGAAGAATTTAAAAAGCATATTGAACATATGGGAATAGAAATTACAGAAAAAAGAATAGATAGTGTTTATGCTATGGGTGACTATTTTACTCTTATGTCCAATAATGAGACAATAGAAGCTAGTTCAATAATTCTTGCTACTGGTATAGAATATGGAAAACCTTTAAAAGGAGAAGAAGAATTCCTTGGTAGAGGTGTTGGATATTGTGCAACTTGTGATGCTCCTTTATATAAGGACAAAGTAGTTTCTATAATAGGGTACAATATAGAAGCAGAAGAAGAGGCTGATTATGTATCAGAACTTGCATCACAAGTTTATTATATACCTATGTATAAAACTGAGTATCAAGGAAATTCTAAAATTGAAATAGTAAATGATAGACCAGTTGAGATTCAAGGAGCTTTAAAAGCTAATAAATTAGTTCTTAAGAATAGGGAAATAGAAACAGATGGTATATTTGTTTTAAAAGATTCTATTTCTCCAGGACAACTTGTTCCAGGGCTTAAAATCGTTGATGGACATATAGATGTAGATAGAAATATGAAGACAAGTATAGATGGATGTTATGCAGCTGGAGATTGTGTTGGAAAACCATATCAATATATAAAATCAGCTGGAGAGGGTAATGTAGCTGCTCTTAATGCGGTATCATATCTTGCATCACTTGCAGCTAAAAAATAGTTAAAGAATTAGTTTTTTATTATATTAGGGAATTAAGAAGGGTGTACATTGTAGTGGATGTACACTCTTTTTTTTATTATTTATTTCAATAAGTAATTTATGAATTTAAGACTGTTTTAAGAGTAAAGTGATATTTTTATACATGTCTATAGTTTCAGTATATAAATTTAACAAATTTCTTATAAAAGAAATAAAGAATTATAGGGGTATTAATAGATAGTATTTTATACTTATTTCAATTTGTGATAAAATGTAAAATAATAGAAAAATAATATCTTTAAGTTGAATTAAGTATTCATTTATCTGCTAACTAGTGTTTCTGATAATCACGCCTTCTATAAATAGATAATAAAGAAGACTAGGGGCTAAGATAACTCTGACTAAAATATTTAGATGATAAAGAATTTTCATCTGTAGTTAGTCTATGTTTATAATTCGAGAAATTATAAGATAAATAGGGGGATTGTTTATGGAAACAATTAATCTAAATTTTAAATTTGATAAAGAGCTAGACGTTGATATAGATAAAGTATTTACGGCAAATAAACTTAATTTATTTTTACAATATTGTGATGAACATAATATAAAAATGTTAAGTGATATTTCAAATCAAACCTTTGAAGAAATAGCAATGTTAAAAGGATTTGGAGTAGGAAAGATAAATTTAATAAAAGAAACTTTTGAAAACTATATAAAGGAAGAAACAAAAAGGCGTGAATCTATAAAGAGTCTAGTTATAGAGATAAACTCAAGATGGTATAATATTTTGAAAAATTATAATATAGATATTGTTTCTAAAATTTTAGGTTTAGATAATAACCTTGACTTGAAAATTAAGGATATACAAGGACATTATATTAGTGAATTTAAAGAACATAGCAGTTTGATTTTAAACCTTGTAAAACTTATAAATTCTATTCCGAGTGTAGAATCTATTTTTGATGAGATTCTTATTAGCGGGGATAAAAAAAAATCTATAAGTAAGAGGGATTTAGAATACATAACATATAGAGTCAAAGATGGACTTACTTTAGAAAAAATTGGAGGGATTGTTGGAGTTACAAGGGAAAGAGTAAGACAAGTCCTATCTAAAGCATTTTTTAAGATTAATACAGCTCTTGAGAGTAGGAGGTTAAATACTGTATTAAAACTTATATTTATAGGAAAAAGTTTTTGTTATATAGATGATGTATATAAACTTGCAGGAAAACAAAATGCTGTCCTTGTAAAAACTTTATTTACTTCAAAGGAAATAGATGTAATAAAATTTTATGAACCTCTTGGTATTGTATATTTTGAAAATGAAAAAGATATAAATAAAATAAATAGATATATAAAAAGATTACCAACTACTTTTAAACTGTATGATAGAATAGACGGGATTTTAGATATTTTACAAAGATTTGGAATTGATAATATAGATATAGAAAAAATAGAACATTTATTAGTTGAAAATGGATATAGGAATTTAGGCGAGTATTATACTAAAGAAAATACTAATTTTATAACAATATTTGAAATAGTGTTTAGGGATTATATCAAAGAACCATTATATATAGATGAGGTAGGTTATGAAATTGTTAGAAATGCCTGTAAAGAGTATTTAGACTTTGAGTTTGAATCAAGTCCTAGAGCTATAGATGGAAGACTTAGAGATACCGAAAATATAATATTAGTTGAGGCAAAAACATATCAACATATTAAAAATATGAAATTCAGTATGAAGGGTGTAAGGCTTATAAAAGAAAAATTAGAAGCTGAATTACACAATAATAGCATAATATCAGCACAAGCTATTTTTGATAAATATTCAACTGAATTTATAAGGCAGGGAATAAAAAACAAGTATATTTTATATTCTCTTACATCAAAGTATTTAGATGAATTTAAGATAGGTAGAGGTAATACTTTAGATATTTCTTTAAGTATAGATACTCTAAATCTTACAAGAGAACAACAGCTTATAGAGCTTATCAAAGAAAATCAAGGAATAATAAGTATACCAGAGGTTTTAAGAGTCACTTCTTGGCAGACTTTTAAGTTTGAGGATACTTTATCAAAATCTAGTGAAATCATAAAAATAGGAGATAATATAACGATTTCAGAATGTTTAAAAATTAATGATAAGTTACGAGAAAAAATGTTAAATCTTATTAATAAATCTATTGAAAAAGATGATTTTATAAGTACTACAAAAATTTATAATGATTTGAGATCTGATAGTGAGTTTTTAGATTTTATAAGAAAATATGATATTGTAAAATCTGAAAAAATAGCACCAATATTCAAATTTATTATGCCAACACTTAAAGGAAATACACTATTTTTATATACTAAAAAATCTAAATATAGAAGATTTGATGATGTCATAGTTGACAAATTTAGAGATGTTTGTGATGTTTCTAAAATCATAGAATTTATGGACTTTTATGGAATAGATGGCATGACACGGTCTAAATTTATAAATGCTATGGTTAGCTCTGGAAATTTTGTGAAGATATCTCAAAGTAAGTTTATGCCAATAGATAAGTTTAATATAGATAAAAATATTGTATTAGAGCTAAAGAACTATATTAATAGAAAATTTGAGTATAAAAAGTATGTTATTTTAAAAGATTTAGATGATTATCAAAACATTTTGCCTAAAATGAATTATGAATGGAACCCGTATCTTATGGAAACTATACTTTTAAAAAATGGATATAGAAGAATAGAGAGAACTTTCTATGATCCAGGGACAGAAAAGCTCATAATTGTCAAAGAAAATAGTAAAATAGATAAGTTTGATACTTTGATTTATGATATCATATCTACAGAATATGATGGACTAATGCAAGAAGCAAAAATATTTAAATTTTTGGCTAGTATAGGAATAATTTATAGAAATAATAAAAGGTCTGATAAAAAACTTCCTTTTGATTTATATAAATCTGATAAATTTGATATTGATGAATATGGTAAAGTTGAACTTAATTAAAAAAATTTAATATAAAAAATTAAGTTAATAAATAAAATTCAGGTAGAATATTTAAATATTCTACCTGAATTTTATTTATAAAGCAATATATATTACCTTATTATGTATAAAAATACAGTTTTATAATTACAAATAAATTAAGAAATGAAAATAAAAGGAAATTTAATTTTGTAAAATGATATAATTAATTAAATTCATAGATAGCTTTTAAGACGAAAATAACAAAATGTTATTTTCTTTATATAAAAATTAATCATAAGATAATTAAGGGGGAGTTATTATCAAAAAGAAATTAAATCTTAAAATCTATCACAAAATCTTTATTGGACTTGTTTTAGGGTGTCTTACAGGATCTGTTATGAGTGCTATGGGCGGGAAGAGTATACCTATAATAAATCAAATAGCTTTATTTTCTGAGTTTCTTGGAAATATATTTATAAGACTTATTAGAATGAGTGTTGTTCCTATAGTATTTTTCTCTATTAGCACAGCAGTTATAAATTTAAAAGATATTAAAAAATTAAAGAGTATCGGAATTAAAACAATGTTGATGTTTACGTTAACAACAGCTGCAGCTATAAGTATAGGTCTTGCAACAGCTTATATAATAAAACCTGGTATAGGTATAGATATAGCTGGTATTAATGGTCAGGTTGATATAAAAGAACTTCCAGGACTTTATGAAACGCTTTTAGATATGATACCGCTTAATATATTTGAATCATTAACTAGTGCAAATATGCTTCAAATTATTGTGTTTGCGATTTTTGTAGGTTCAGCTATAATGCTTTTAGGAAATAAAGCTAAAAAAGCAGCTATGGCTTTAGAACTTTGCAATGATATTGTATTTAAAATAGTAGATATTGTAATTTTATACACTCCAATTGGAGTATTTGGTCTTATGACAAATGTAATGATTATTTATGGATCTTCAATTTTAAGTAATATATTTAAATTTATAGCTACAGATTATATTGCAGCAGGAACGCATATCGTTCTAACTTACACATTGATATTAATATTTGTAGCAAAAGTCAATCCTATAAAATTCTTTAAAAAAGCTTTTGAATCATGGCTGGTTGCTTTTAGTACATGTACGTCTATGGCAGCACTACCAATTTCTTTAAAGGTTGCGAAGGATAAAATAGGAATTCCTGAAGAAACAGCTAGCTTTGTATTACCACTTGGTGCTACGGCGAATATGGATGGAACAGCAATATTTTTAGGAACTGTTGTTATTTTTGCAGCGCAGGCTGGTGGTGCAGAATTAGGTTTAGGACAACTTGCATCAATTGTGTTACAAGCAACGCTTTTATCGATAGGATGCGCGGCGGTACCACAAGTTGGACTTTTGATAGGAATTTCAATGATTACAACGATGGGGTTACCTATAGAAGTTATAGCACTTGTTACTGGAATATATAGAATTATAGACCAAGCTAATACATCTACAAATATACTTGGTGATTTAGTTGTAGCTACGACAGTTTCAGCTACTAGTGGAACACTTGATAGAGAGATTTTTGATAGAGAAGAAAATAGTTTAGAAGAAGTTGTTTAATATTTTTTTGTAAAATCAGACAACCTATTTTTAGTAAGGAGTTGCTAAGGATAGGTTGTTTTGTTATTAAAGTATATTTAAAATAAAAATT
>JBOFRC010000041.1:0-1036 GCA_051650825.1 Sarcina sp.
TCTTCCTCCAAATAACTCATCTTCTCCAGTCTGAGAGGTGAACCAGTAACACTGGACACACACACACACACACACACACAGTGTATTTTTCCATTCAGGTGTTCCCTTCCCCTCCCCTCTCTATTTACAGCAATAGTAACACTGGACACACACACACACACACACAGTGTATTTTTCCACCTTCCCCTCCCCTCTCAGGTGTGCTCCTCTCCTCTCTATTTACAGGAAAAGAGAGGAGAGGGGAGGTGCACACCTGAGAATGAAGTCAGTTCAGACTTCATTTGACATTTTGTACCGACCGCAGAGCAGGAGGGTGAAAACACGGTGAGTGTTTCAACATTATTATGATGTTCCTGTCAGAGTCTCTAAGTCAACTGTCTCTCTGTTGTTGAGGGAAGAAGAGTCAGAACTCAACGGTTTGATTCATCTGTGGATACAAAGTCTGAGCAGAAACTACTGTTGATTATTGCAGCATATGGAGACTGTTGTGTCATACGCACAACTCAAGCAGCTGAACCCAACTGTAGTTTCTTTAAAAAAATGCAAGTTACCTTGTTTTCTTGCTATAAAATGAATCCTGGGTCCTATTTGATACGTTGTTTAATGGTATTTTGTATTATATACTTTTACATGTGTACGTTAATTTTCAGCAATTATACAAACAAGCTGACGTTACTCACGCAGGAAACTGAGCTAACACAGTCCTGAAAGAGTAAGTTTGAAATCGGACTCATCTCATCAGCCGAGTTGCTTTATGACAGCGCTCTGAACAACAACAGGTTACAACGAGGTCTCACAGCTTTGTGTATCAGATGAACCGAGACGTCTGTCTGAACTCTGACTGCTGCTGTTAAAGCTGATTCCAAGTCTGTCTTTGTGATAGCAGGATATTACAGTTTAATTTGAATAAATGTAAAATAATTAAGAAGCTGCCAGCTTTACAGGTGGAGTACAGACTCTATTGCACTGTGTGTGTGTGTGTGTGTGTGTCCAGTGTTACTGTTGCTGTAAAAAGAGAGGGGAGGGGAGGGGAACA
>JBOFRC010000042.1:0-1767 GCA_051650825.1 Sarcina sp.
AGAAAATACATTTAAATTTTTAGGGGATACACATAAAAGTAGAGTATAACCTAATAAAAATGGGAAGTAGATAGATTTTTTTAGTCTATATACAAGTAAATAGAGTAGAACGAAAATTGCCAAAAAATTTATAGGGAAACCTATAAATATATTTAAATTAGCTATGTAAGGAACTACGCCTATAAATAACGTTAAAAATAAAATTTTAAGAAATACTCTAATAGGACTTCCGGTAAAGTCTTTATTTAAAATAAATAATGCGATAAGAAAAACAACTATGCTAAGTATTATATTATCAGCACCAAGATAAAATTGAGCTGATATGAAAGTTAGAACTGTTGCCATTAAAACAAACGTATTCCTAACAATTAATTGCTTATCCATAAAATCTCCTAGTTTATAATTTTTTTTATTGAACTTTTTATTTTTATAAAAAGTTCATGTAACATACATTATACATATAATAAATTAGTTTGTCTAAAGAATATAATTAAATAGATTTTAATATAGAAAAATAATTTATTACTTTTTTATTAAGAATAACAAAGTTTGCAGTTTAATATTGAATTGTATTATGTATTAATACTATAATACATATATAGAACAAAAAAAGTATATTTCGAAAAATAAAAGATATTTTTTTGATATTTGTGTATTAGTGATTTAATACATTAACTGTAAGGGAGGATTTATGATAGAAATTAAAAATGCCGTAAAAAAGTATAAAAAAATTAATGCATTAGATGGATTTACAGTAACAATAGAAGAGGGGAAAATAACAGCTCTTTTGGGATTAAATGGAGTAGGGAAGTCTACTACTTTAAAAGCTATTATGGGAATAATTAAACTTAATTCTGGAGAAATACTTATAGATGGAGAGAAACTCACTAATAAAACTTATGATAAGATTGCTTTTGTCCCAGATATAGAAACACATTATTCCTATATGAGCGTAAATCAAGTTTTTAAATATATGAGTGATTTTTATATAAACTGGAATTCAGAAAAGGCAGACAAGATGTGTAAAGAACTTAAAATTGATAGAGATAAAAAAATAAATAGAATGTCTAAAGGAAATATAGCTAAAGTAAAACTTGTTTTAGGATTTTCACAAGATCCAAAATACCTTTTACTTGATGAGCCATTTTCAGGAATAGATATATTTACAAGAGAAGCCTTTATAGGTTCTATTATAAGGTATATGCATGATGATATGTCTATTCTTATAACAACACATGAAATAAAGGAAATTGAAAATATAGCTGATGATGTTATATTGGTGAAAGATGGAAAGGCTGCTATAAAATTTAATGTAGAACAAGTTAAAGAAGAAGAGGGCCTATCTATTCTTGGGAAAATGCGAGAAGTTTATAGTGAATATATTTAAGGAGGAATTATTTTGAAAGTAAATTTAAGGGGAAATAAATTTTTGAAGTTTTTAGATTTTGAATTTGAAAAAAATTCAAAAGTAATGTGGCTAGCTATAGGTTTGTTTTTAATTCCACAACTTTTAGCAATCCTTTTTCAGTATGTAGACACACTTACAAGTACACATTACGGATATGATTATAATAATTTTATATCTATGAAATTTTCTAATACGATGTATATGTTAGAACCTTTTCTCCTAGTATTAGGTGGTAGTTTATCAATCATATTTGTATTATGGATATGGTACTCAGAGATACTAGGAAGAAATAAAACAATTTATTCTATTATAATGATACCAGCAAGCAAGTTATATATTTTAATAAGTAAATTTATAGT
>JBOFRC010000043.1:0-2511 GCA_051650825.1 Sarcina sp.
CTAGCTGAGACTGTTACTACACAACGCATCGCATCATCGCGCGTTTCTGCAACACAAAACGACGGACGGCAGCTGCCGCTCATTTAAAGGGCTGGATTTCGTGGTGCAGTGTAGACCTGCTTCACACTGAAATACTCACTGAAACAACAGTTATATGCAACTTAGATCTCTGAAAAACAACCACATTTAACCTTTCGACGTTTTCTCACCTGGAAATGACCAAAACAATTCTTACTGGGCCACGATGATGATTTCTTTCATTGACTGACCGTTGTATGAAAACAGTTCGATATTTAAATCTCCAGAAGACGAATCTATTCCTGCCCGGGGAAACCTAAAGTGTAACATGCGACTGCAGTTCTGGTAGAAACCACCGACCCGCCACTAGAGGTCTGTGTGTCTCCGAGGTTCAACTGAAACCTCTGTAAACATCTGCAAGTCTACCTTCTAACAGTGTTGCACTTAATCTGAAGACAAACCGATCACACGACTAAAACTAAAATAATTACCTGCAGGTAAAGTGGATTTTAATGATTTCTGGTCCTTTAACATTTGGCCGCTGGATTTTCTGTTTGACCTCTCAGAGACCTGAAAACGTCAGCGTTTAAAGCTCAACCCTTATTCTCCTACTTTTCAAATTGTAAATCATTTGAATGTAAAACTCTACTCGTGTACAATATTTCTGTATCAAAAAGCTACATTCTTTGAGTTTAATGGCAACATTTCTACACACACACACACTTGTCCATCAGAGTCTCCTCCTGCAGCTCTCGAGCTACTTCAGAGTTCAGTTTGTCAGGAAGGAGAAATTAGTCTTAAAAAATAAATAAATCAAAAAGCCCTTTAATCTCCACTGCAGATCAGCTGAAGCTCGTCTGAACAGCAGGAAAGAAAATCTGAGAAGTGACGTCGTCTCTCGCGGCAGGAAAGAGAAAATCCTTTGGCTACCTGCTTCAAGTCCGTGCCGCCGCCTCCTGATTGGTGGGTCGGTCCTGGTTTACGTCCAGCGGTGGAGCGACGAGACGAGCAGAGAGGCCGAGAAGAGAGAGAGCGACAGGGAGATGGCCGCCGCCCCGCCGCAATCCTTAGCATCTTCCTGTTGGACAATTTCACAGCGGTGGGATGTAACTGAGCACATTTACACAAGTACTTTGATTTCCATGTTCTGTTCCTTTATACTTCTGCTCCACTGCATTTATTTGACGTCAGTTACTAATTCCTTTGCACATTCAGATTAATAATACAAAATAGAAATCAACTATTACAGATTAAGCTACCCAGCAGTATATAAAGTAATTCAAATTAGCTCCACCTTTACCATTAAAGTGATGAACACATTCATCCATTAATAACTATAATTCAATAATCTATATTATTCTGAAATGGGCCGTTCTGCATCATGAGTACTTTTACTTTTGGTAAGTATTGACATTAATACTTTTAAACTTTAAAGTAAGATTTTAAACGCAGGACTACTTCTTCCATCGCTGCAATTTCAACACATTAGAGTTAACTAGAAAACATTTATATTATTATTGGTAGTAGATGTATTTGTTTAATAATTATCAGTGTATTTTATTAACTAAATCAATCAATCTTTCATTAAAGTGTTGATTAAAAGATGATTTTCTCAGATGTTCATCAGATTGAATTGACTGAGTCTGAGTGTAAAGTTCTTGTATGAAACTAGTGATTTATTGATTATTGATTTATTTAATGATATATTAAACTGAACTAATTGTAAATGTAGGTGTTACCTTGTTTTATTGATACCTGCATAGGTGGAGAAATCTGTGTGTTTCAGTGAGTCAGGAATCAGAAACATTTATTATGCAAATTAAACAACATTATTTGGTCATTTAGTCTGAAGTTATTAGCATAGCTTTTTGTAATTCGAGGTATGTTGTGTTGTTTTTGTGAAATATAATTTAAAATCTCAGTTTACGTCATCGTTAAACAGCTTTTTAAACAAGTGTGGGGTCAGATGTGACGGACATGTTACATATTTTATACCTTTTATATTCATCAAGCTGAACAGGTCATTTATTAGCCAGTTAGTTGTGTCAGTTCAGTTACACCTGTAGTTACTGGCAGCGGTGGAAAGTAACTAAGTACATTTACTCAAGTACTTTACAATTTAGAGGTTTTTCCATTTTATGCTACTTTTACTCTACTTCATCTCCGAGAGAAATATTGTACTTTTCACTGTCACTCATTTATTTAAGAGCTTTAGTTACTTCTCAAATTGAGATTTTACATTTAAAACAAACTTAGAAAACATAACAGTGCATAATATGTTTTATAATAAAACACGATCCATTGTTATAGATTAAACTAGTAGTTAACATTAAATTACCGCTTACATATTAATACATCAATAATAATGATCCAATACTATAATAGTTTTTTTTGTTGCTAATACTTTTACTTAAGTGACATTATGAATGCAGAGCTTTTACTTGTAATGGAGTATTTTTCATACTGTGGTTTTGCTACTTTTCCTTTAGTACA
>JBOFRC010000044.1:0-3516 GCA_051650825.1 Sarcina sp.
TTTAATGCAACTTCTATATTACAGGGTGTTATATGTAGTTTTGGAGCAATAGCAGTAAATCAGCTTGTTAAGCAAAGTTATATAAAGAGGTAATTTAAGAGTCTTTTATAAGGCTCTTTTATTTTATAAAATATTAAAAGATTAGAAGGAGAGATTATTTATGAGAATTGATTTTTTAGCAATTGATGAGGGACATGGTTATGGAGATGCTGGAGCAGTTGAAAGAGGAACAGGTAGACAAGAACAAGCAATAGTAAGAGAAATAGGAAAAGAGTTCAGGGTTTTATTAGATTTTAATAAAAAGAAGTATGCAGTTGTTAGTATTGATGGAGGTCTTGAGAGTAGAGCAAGGAAGGCAAATAGTTTAGGGTGTAATGCTTATTTATCATTACACATGAACTCATCTACTAATATCAAAGCATATGGTACAGAGGTTCTTATTCATGCAAGAGGAGGAAATGCAGAAGTATTAGCAGGTAAAGTATTAAATACTTTAGTTAAGGAGCTAGGAAGCTATAAAAGAGGCGTTAGAGTAGCTAAAGAATATCTAGGACATAACTTAGCAGTTTTAAGTGCAACAACTATGCCAGCAATACTTGTTGAGCATTTATTCTTATCTAATAAAAGTGATATGAGTAAATATAATGCAAAGAAAATTGCTTTAGCACTATATAGAGGGCTTTATGGAGAGCCACAGGTAACTGATGAAATTTATAGAGTAAGAAGAACTTGGGCTAATGCAGCGAGTCAAAAGGGAGCTTTTAAAGATTTAGTAAATGCTAAGAAATGTGCTGATGAAAATGTGGGATATAGTGTATTTGATTCAAAGGGCAATAAAGTTTATGGTGGTAAAGTTATTACTGTTGGAAGTAAGGTAAGAATTATAGGAACTCATTATGCTACTAGTAAAAAGGTTAGTGATTGGGCTAAGAAACAAATTCATACTGTTGCACAGATAAAAGGTGATAGAGCATTGCTTAAGGAAATTACTAGCTGGTGCTTTATTAAAGATTTAGCTTAGTTGGAAGAGGGATAACATACTTTTTTGGTGTGTTATCCCTCTTTTTTATTTTATAGACTCACAAATATAGCCTAAATGTTTATCGTCGCTAGATAGTGAATAGCAAAATTTATATTCACCAAGAACACTAGCTGGACGTTTTACTCTACGAATTGTTATAGTATCATCAATAATTAAAAATCCATTATCAAATATTAACTCTAAATAATCAGAGTACTTGTTAATTTCTTTTATTGGAGTGTGTAAAACTAAACCATATGATCTAACCATGAATATAGTTTTATTAATAGTTATTTTATTTATTAAATTTTCCATTTTACATCTCCTCCAAGTAAAGTTTAAATTCTTTATCAACTGATTTCAAATATTCAGAAGTATGAAACTCAGGAAGATAATAAATTCTTACTAATTTATTATACGTTGATATTAATATTTTAGCTGCTAAGTAATCAACATCATTTTTATATTCAGTGTTTTCTAAGTTTTTATAATTTGATTTTAAGCCTAAAAAGCATAAATCTATCCTATCTTTTAAATTTTCTAATAAGTGGTCATCCATAATATATCCTCCTAGATATTTAACTTCCAAGAAAGATAAGGTATAATAAGTTTGTGAGACGAATTAGAGCCTTACCTTTTATGGTGGGTTCTTTTTTTATTTTTTGATTATAATTTCTTTTTTTTCATTATCGAATGTAACTTGCACATCTCTATCATCTTGAGTTATTCCAAGTTCTCTTATCCAGTTAGTTGGTATGGTTAATCTGTTAGTGTATGAATTTTTACTAGCAGTACCACCAGACTTATTAAATGTAACTTTTAAAGTTCGAGTTTCCATATTAAGCTCCTTTGATTTTAATTTTATGCCAGTGAGAATCACTTTGAGTTGGCTCTTTAGTTTTAAGAAGTGTTTATATTTATATTATAAATTTATTCGTAACGAATAGCAACAAAAAGAGTTTTTCAAATTTCGACAATTAAAAGTATAGCTTGTACTGGAAAAAAATATAAAGTAAAATAATAGTAAAATAGCACATAAATTTAATTTTAGAAGTAGATGGAGGGGTTTAATGAATAAGCAACAGTTACAACAATATATGGGGAATTTTAATAGGGAAGATTGTACATTATCTTTTGTTCTAGGACATAAAAAAAGAAATGGATATAATTTTAAAACTATGGGGATACATAATAATTTACAACCAGAAGTATTAAGTATGTTACTAGATAAAACTAATACTATTATAAATGCTTGTGAAGTAAAGGGATTTAATTCATTGGTAAAAGAGGATGATGTTTTAGAATATCTAGCAGTAAATGACGTAGAAGGATATAGAAAATTAACAGAAGATTTAGGGAATAATGAAAACATAGCAGATAATTTAGAAGAGCTTGGAGATGTTAATTTCTATTTTATTCAAGTTGCTGATAATGAGAGACATAATATTAAAATTTTCAGAAGATATTCTAAAAGTAAGACATTATCAAAGGGTATAATTTGTAGGATGCTTGACAATACTTTTAATAAAATAAATGAAAGTATCATACAAATAGAAGAGAATGTCGATTTTATAGTAATAGATGATACTCATATTTTTATAGCAAATAGATATTCTTTTGAAACTATAACAAACTATAAAGATAAATATATAGAAAGTTTAGGTTTAGCATTAGATAAGATAGAAGAGGCTGATTTAATTGAAAATTTTGCTGAATTCAAAGAAGATTGCCAGTCAAGCATAAAAATAGCAAAACAGTTTAATGAAGCAATGAAAAAGAATAGTATAGATTTAATACAAAATGATCCAGTAATAGTTGTATCGGCGATAAGGGATAATAATTTACCAATAGATTTTGTTGATAATAAGTTTGTATATGAAGGGAAAGAGCATTTGGGTGTACTTGTAGCACTTTTATCAGATAGGTATGTAAAAACACTTATAGGAAAAGAACTTAGTACAATATAGGGAGTGATACTCCTTATTAAGGAGGTATGTAATGATTTCTAGATTAGGAAAACTAATATTATTTATGACTTCATATATTCCATTATATATAATATTTTTAGTTAATAATGCTTTTGAATTAGGTGATAAATATTATAAGTTGAAAGTTAAATATCCTCATGGATTTGGAATAGATTTTTTTATTAAATCTAATATGGGAATAAGTATTATAACAGGTATTTTAATTCTTATATTAGTCTTTGCTTTAATTCTTTTAAAAGTAATGTTGAAGCAAGTTAGAGGAGCTAGTGTATATGAGTATATATCAGATTTAAAAAAAGGTAATGATAAAATAAATGAACATATATTCGTTTATATAATGCCTTTTATAGGATTTGATTCAGGAACTCCTAAATCATTTACTGTATTTGTATTAATATTTATATTAATTTGTTTTGTAGCAGTTAAAAATGATTTAGTTTATATAAATCCTACACTATACTTACTTGGGTATAATGTTTTTACTTGTAAGCAAGGTAATAATGAATG
>JBOFRC010000045.1:0-1295 GCA_051650825.1 Sarcina sp.
GTGTTTCAACGTGGTTACTTGGACAATATAGTAAGCTTAATTTTAATTATATAAATGGTTTTTATAAAGGTAAGTGTACTCAAATATCAGAGTTATCTACCTTTCTTTTTTTAGGGAAAATTACAATAACATTTGAATGTGAACCATTTTTACAATGTGGGGCATTTGGAAATTTAATATGGGATAATTTAAATTTTAATATTAAAGAGAATATGGAAACTCAAAAGTATCTTTGTAAAACGTGGGATGTACTATATCTTATTAATTCAGGAATAGATACTAAAATTTCACTAAAAGCCTCAACAAGTATGATAATAAAAATAAATAATAAAGATATTGTAAATCTATCAGAAGGGATAAATGATATAAATTCTATTTTTAAAACTGGTTCAAATGAAATAGAAATTTTAAATGTAAATTCTCAAAACTGCACATTAGAGGCAATATTTGATAAGGAGATGATTTAAAAATGGATTTAATAAATGTAGATTCAAATATATTAGGAATTCATAATGATTTATATACTACTGATATGCGAAATGATTTATATAACACAGCAAGTGGTTTAAACTCTAATATAAAACAAATAGCTGATAAAATTGATAAAACAGAAGCTTTTCAAGTATCTGAAAATATATCAAATCAACTTGATATAAGCATTGAAAATATAATAACTAATACAACAACTCAAACGCTTAATTTTGGAACTGATTTTAGTTCTAATATAAAATTAGATTTTTCTTTTAATTATTGTAAGGGTACTATATTAAACTCCAATGGATATAATATGTGGATATTTTTAAATACTCAGTCTTTTTCAATCCCTTTACAAAATTTAGTGAATCAAACTTTAACATTTGGATTTGATTATAAGACAAGTTCTAATTTTATAAGTAATGGTGGATTTTATTGTTCTGGAATGGGAGGATCTAAAGCTCTTGAACCCACAAATGGAATCTGGGAAAGAGCGTATGTAACTTTTATTGTTAGTGATAACCCTAAATGGCAAGATTTTAGCATTAATTTTACGCAAGACTTAAGTAAAGCAAAGCCAGTTCCAAATTCTACAATTGAAGTAAAGAATTTTAGATTAGCAAGGGATAAAAATGATATTGGTATGATAGCTAATACTGAAACTATCTTAGATGCTATAAGTATTACAAATGATATTGGTGGAACTAATATTATTCCTGGTCAAACTTATTGGGAAAATAACTTGCAATCTGGTAGTGAATATTGCTTTAAAAGTTATCCTAGTTTTCAACTACAAAAGGGTAAATCTTATGTATTATCCG
>JBOFRC010000046.1:0-1122 GCA_051650825.1 Sarcina sp.
TCGGAGGGATGAGCTGTAGTGTACCTGTAGGGACAAAAGCCTAACACAATTTAAAGTACAAGGCAAAGGCGACCCCGACATCTTTACATGTTGACTTATTACTGGCCATCACGGGACAAAGACACTGTGTTACTGAGCATGTTTATGATATGGACCACTGATTAGCTGAACTAGAGGACATTATGGACCATTCAATATTTAAGTGCAGCCAAGAATTAATGCAGAGTATCAACCTTAATTCGGTGACAGTAATGAGATATAAAGTTGTGCATCGAGCCCATGTTGTGAGTAATGTGACGCAGAGGAAGAACAGGGAAGAAAGAAAGAAGCCATATATTCTCTGCTGAACAAACAGAAGAACCCAGCAGATTAAAGGATCAGTTACTAAAATAACGGATTTAATGGATTGTTTTAATATTACTGCTTGCCTTCCACTTTTGTAAAAACATTTTATTGTATGTTTTAGTTCTTATACTAGAGGCCATTTTAGGGTCTTCATCATGTTGTTGTCGGAGGTCCAACAGGCTGCACGACAGCGAGTCCACTTACTAGAGCGGATACAGGGGGGTCAAACTGACCTTTCTTTCCTTTGAGCTGCACCGGGTCGATCACAATAACTCCATCTTAAACAGACAGAAAGAAACAGACACTGTGTTAACTGTAGAGTCCACATAACAGGTTTCTGAAATCTAACGTCCCCTAACCAACAAGTTTTAACTGTTTTACGTTCTGATGGATGGTTAAAGGAACATTACAACATTTTCAGGTAAATCCTCATGTCAGATGAGAAGATGGATCTCAGTTTTATCTCTGTGCAAAAATAATTTAAATAATTAAGTCGTTAAAATCTTTTTTTTTGACAAAGTGCCCATCTACTCGACAGAAACGAAAAAGAAGAAATTCCAGATTTACAGCGACTAGAAATGAGGGCAATGTCAGTTGAATGTCAAATGCAGAAAATGAATCGATCAGAAGCATTATCTATTATGCGCTCATTGAATGAGCTACAGGCACAGGTGTTTTACAAAAAACGTCAATGGTGCCAAGATAAAGTATATAAAAATCCTGACCCATTTCATGGATTATTTCTGGAGGAGCAGGAAAGTCTCGTTTAATAAAAGC
>JBOFRC010000047.1:0-1189 GCA_051650825.1 Sarcina sp.
GCTAGCTTAGCTTAGCATAAAGACTGGAAACCGCTATCTTTTCTTAGCATAAAGACTGGAAACAGCTATCTTAGCTTAGCATAAAGACTTGAAACAGGGGGAAACAGCTATTTTAGCTTAGCATAAAGGCCAGAAACCGCTGGAAACAGCTATCTTAGCTTAGCATAAAGATCGGAAACAGCTAGCCTGGCTCTGTCCAAAGGTGAACGAATCCACCTACCAGCTCCTCTGACGCTCCCTGAGCAACACGTTAGTTTGATCTGCACAAAGGAACGACGCGTCGTGGTTTTGCGGGGAATGTGCGCCGGACTGTCTGTTGGCCGAGAGACTGCAGACTGAAGCGAGACATTCCTCACATGTTAACGTGACTGTACAACCAGCTGTGTGTGTGTGTGGTGGTCGTCCTGTGAGACAGCTGCTTCTGGGAGACAGGTGACACACACCTGCTGCCCTGTGTGTGTGTTGTGTGTTTCCTCAGCTGTGACTGTCAGGCTCTGAAGAATGTTTGAATGTATTTCAGGAGTTTTTTCTGCTCTGAGAAGCTCGGAGTCGCAGCCATTTGTTCAACAACCCCCCACCCAACACACACACACTCGGACCCTCCCTTCCAGTATATTTAAAAAATTCACCAGAGGAGCAAACGTCAGTGTGCTGAGGTGCATCGTAGACCACGTGGCGGGGGGCTTGGACCTGATTCCCCGCGGCGCTGGTGCTCAGAGCCAAGCAGCCGGGAGACGCTCACTACGAGACCTCGGTCACCGACTGACGACAGGATCAACTCCTGACGGGCTTGTTAGCTAACAACCTGCGGCGTGTAAAGCAGACAGGTTGGCATGTATGAGTTAAATCGGATTTGTACATAATGGGTGCTCTAAAATTAACATTAACGTCTTGGCTAATGTTAGCATAACCTCTCCCCTTGGTGATAAGAGAATGGCTGCCATGTTTGGCAGTTCAACCAACATCTCAGAGTTTTTGTGATTATTGTGGCTGAAAATCAGTTCTAAACAGATTTTCTTAATTTTTTTCCCCCTAGTAGTTTTTTGATGGAGCTAGGCTAACAGTTTCCCCCTGCTTCCAGTCTTTCTGCTAAGCTAGGCTAACAGTTTCCCCCTGCTTCCAGTCTTTCTGCTAAGCTAGGCTAACAGTTTCCCCCTGCTTCCGGTCTTTGTGCTAAGCTAGGCTAACA
>JBOFRC010000048.1:0-4100 GCA_051650825.1 Sarcina sp.
GCTTCACCGCTCTGCAAAACCGTATGGTAGTAGACACGTACAGAACCGGCGTAGAGGTCTGGGTAGGTCTCGGTCTGACCACCGGTACCATGTTCACAAGTTTTCGCCCTCCGCTCCGTCTGAAGTACACGGTGGGAACCCCGTTGTCACACCTGAACCTATCCAGATCACATACGATCTGCCCTTGTGTAAAACAGTCCGCCTGAGCCTCATGTGTACCCGCCGTTGCGTCTGAGAACCCGGTGTCTGCCACGCAGCACATCGGCTGTATCTCTTCCATGTGTGTGGCCAGTGCCTCGTTGCTTTGGGCTACGGCCTCGGCGCGCAAGAGCTGGAAGGGTTGTATGTGCTGGAAGCTCGGCGTGAGAGCTAGGGCGTGCGTGGGCACCTCCAGGGCCATGTCCCAGAACTCGAATGTGCGAGCTAGTGGATGTGATACAACACAAGTCCGGGTTGGTGTACACAGAAATCGCACAAGACACCTGTCATTGCGCGCACATGAGACAGCTCTCCCGTTCGCTGCAATGTACCATACGTGTATGGTGGCCCTTAACTGGGGATTGTGAAGTTTACAGGGGTGTCCCTGAGACCGGTGGTAGTACCGGTAATACCCCTGCATGCCGTATCATAGCATTGAGGCACCAAGGTACCGAGAGAAGGTACTATCTGCTCACGGTTAACACATCCGAGGACGCCTACTTGTATGACTTTGGGAAGCTACCCGGTGGGGATGGGTCCCTAGACTCTCTCCACACATCTGTTCAAGTGGCACATGCTAGCACCGATGGTGCATATGCATGTAGTATTACTACTGCGGATATAGTATTACAGGACCAGACAGGTTCAATGGCCGGACAGTTTATTGTACTCCGTGATACAACAATGGACCGTAAGCCACATACATAATAGGAGTGAGTAGTCTGTACACTGTTCATGCAGCACCTCTCTGTCAGACAGGCATGTAGTGGTTGGTGGCCATATGTATGTGTGTATATCTATATATGCATGTATGTACAGAGATATAATAACAACAATAAACCCTTACTGCATAGCACTGTGTCATTTATTTCAGTAACAGAATCATACACATTGGTTGTATACATATACATAAACCTTTGGGTGTATACTCAAGATATGTAACACAGCACCGGGGTTGATAGCACCAGGAGAAACCTGAAACATATATAACGGAATGCTGCACAACCAGAGCTTACAATGCCTAGCAATACCTATATTTTATAAATGGAGAGAGAGAGAGAAAGAGTGTTACACACATGGAGGCCGATACATATAAAACACACACAAGTATTCGGCAGTTATAGATAGAGATAGATACAACAAAAAGACAATGCCCCGGTCCATAGTGTTCCTAGCGAGACACATACACCCTATGTAGGTTACTGACGAGCGCATCACAAACGGGACATCTGTGCTTACAGCAGGTACATGTGACATGTCCACAATTGGTGATCCAGGCCTTCGCCTTGTAACATACGGTACACCTGAAATCAAAGCCCTCAGCTATGGCCACGGTCCTGTAGTAGGTGTAACGCTTCTTGCAGAGACCGCATACGCTGTCCCCGCTCTTGGCTATGCATTGTGCGCAGCACAAGTGTCCACACTCCAGGAACGCATCCGTGATAATGTAACAGCCATAACATGCCTAAGGGGTGTTATATTCCTCTGCATTCGAGTCCTCGGTGGAGGAGTCCTCGGTGTCACACTCGGACTCTTCTGCGGTATCTGCAATCACAACACAAAAGAAGAATATAACAGTGACACCATGACATACAGCTCCCTACGTTATTATATTTCGCATTGACATACAACCTACCCGCTGTGATTACGGAACCCGCTTCCACCTCCATTATGGCTATGTCACAAGTCCCATTCGCTATGCGAGCTGTGGGAAGGAATCTACCGTCCGCCTTGATGACATCCTCGACCGTAGACATGCTATCGCCGTAGTACAGGGCTACGCCGATGTCAGTGTGCATCCCGCTTGGATCCCAGCGCTGCGGCTCTACCAGTGGTAGGTTAGACGCCTCATAAGGGCGGCACCGCAGGGCCTTGCGCCTACTTCGTAGTTGAATATGTTTCATGTTGTGGTAGAAGAACGGCGGAACGGGCGAGGTGTCTCCCAAGGCCTCCTCCGCTGGGCTCATGTTCACCCTTACCATAGCCATATCGTAGTCGCACAGTGCCTTGCAGGGGGCTAGCGCCGAAAGGGATATCCTGGAATTCCACACCGTGGTACAGGAGATGTCATGTGCCTTCATCAGGTCATACAGGCGCTGTGGCTCCAGACATTGTACTAGTTTTATTTTGGGCTCCTGTCCTAGGTGCAGCACCGTCACGCTGTGGGGTCTCTGCGGGATGCACGGGGTGGTTAGAGACATACATACATACATACAAACAACCGGAGCATACAATACCACAAATGACACACACTACATCGAGATCCCGATAACTTACATGTTTGCAGTGAAGCTGGAAGATAGTCTTTCCGTCCGCGATCACGGTGTGCGTACCGATGGTCCATCCGTACCCCTTCAGTAACGCTTCTGTGTTACGCACATGCTGGTAGAAACTCAAGGCTGGTGTGACATCCGCGTGGGTGACCGTGTATGTGTTAGCGATGACAGACAACGCGGTTGTGTCCTCCAGCAGTGCTTCGAAGTCTCCCTGGACCATTATATTGCAAGCCTGATCTACCCACAGGTTCCTCATCACACGTAGCAGCCGTTCTGTGTATCCTGTAGCCTCCTCCTCCGGCAGGTAAAGGCACATTGCTGTCAAACTACGTATCTCCGCGTCAGTGTAGGTCCACCTGCTCAGATACCATTGCCTCAGACTGTCCGTGATAAACCCAATGTGTTCGTTGGGGGTACAGCCCCATCTGATGACAATTGTCACGTATTCCATCTTGATAGTTCTTGATAGCTCGCTAGCCTGGTGGCAGAGTAACGCCTGCTGTGTGCTCTATCCGGTGGACAGCGCTCACTGCTCCTGAGTGCTGCACATACTGCGTGATATATATAGCGGAGATGGGTTCCCTAAGGCGAAATGCAAACATAGTCATGTATACAGGAGCATGCACACCCTCTGTCACCGCTCTGTGTGAACAGGTAACGGCTGATCATACACAAGCCAACTGCCACAGCGCTGCTAAGGGCCGGTCTGTTTCTAGACAGAGGCACACACACACACACACATCACACCCTCTCCCGCTGATCCTAAGCTCGTAACCGCTCTGTGTGCACAGGCAACGCCCGATCATACACAGGCCAACTGCCACACCGCTGCTAAGGACCGGTCTGTTTCTAGACAGGTGCACACACATACACAGGCATGCACACCCTCTGCAGCTCACCCTAAGGGCGTAGACGTTCTGTGAGTACAGGTAACGGCTGATCATAAACAAGCCAACGGCCACAGCGCTACTAAGGACCAGTTTGTTTCTAAACACACACATATACACAGGCATGTGAACCCTGTCTAGCTGACCCTAGGGTCATAACAGCTATGTGTGAACAGGTACGGGATGACCATACAACCCTGTGAGCTACGGCTCTAAAGACCGCTGAAACACTCAACAAGAGACCATTTATATGCAACGCTGATCATACAGCTATTGTCTGCAACCAGCCTGTGTCTGCACACTCTCACCCTCAGCATCAAGGCATGTTATGACTGAGTAGCCTATCTCTGCTAAGCACCATGAATCCTAAGGGAAAGCCTTTTGCTGTTAGTCATGCCTCCCCGTCTCCTCCCTCAGCCTCCCCCTTCCCTTCGCTGTAACCGTCCAACCGGGTGAGCTGACGTCTCCTCCCTCTAGCTAAACGTCTCCTCTCTCAGGCTCCCCCTTCCCTGCGCTGTAACCGTCCAACCGGGCAAGCTGACGTCTCCTCCCTCTAGCTAAACGTCTCCTCTCTCAGCCTCCCCCTTCCCGGCGCTGTAACCGTCCAACCGGGCGAGCTGACGTCTCCTCCCTCTAGCTAAACGTCTCCTCTCTCAGCCTCCCCCTTCCCTGCGCTGTAACAGTCCAACCGGGCAAGCTAAACGTCTCCTCTCTCAGCCTCCCCCTTCCCTGCGCTGTA
>JBOFRC010000049.1:0-22110 GCA_051650825.1 Sarcina sp.
TTATATAGCCATCACAACCTAATAAATGTCCTGGTCTAATTATAAATCCTTTTTGCAACAAATATTCACTTAATGCTTTATCATCGCCCTTAACATTCACTAATATAAAATTAGCTTGCGATTCTATATATTCATACCCCAATTTTTCTAACTCTACATAAAATTTTTCCCTTTCAAAGTAATTAAAGCTTGTAACACTATCTAAAAACTCTTCATCTTCTAATGCAGCTACTCCAGCAACTTGTGCATATAAATTGACTTCAAATGGATTTATCACTCTATTAAAAAATGAAACTAATTCTTTATTTGCGATTCCATATCCAACTCTTAGTGAAGCAAGTCCATATGCCTTAGACAAAGTTCTAAGTATTATAAAATTCTCTCTATCTTTTCTTACTTCTAAACTATTTGGGAAATTTCTATCTGCTACATATTCTATATAAGCTTCATCCATAACAACTAAAACATTTTTTGGAATTCTATCTATCACCTTATTAAAATCTTCTTCATTAAATATTGTACCTGTTGGATTGTTAGGATTACAAAACCATATAATTTTAGTTTTATCAGTTATTGCATTAACCATTTTTTCTATATCTAATTTAAAATCTTTTAATGGTACCTTTATAACTTTTGCCCCCATAAGCTTTGTATAATTCTCATATAAAGCAAATGTATTATCTGCTATTATACTTTCATCACCTTTTGATAATATAGTATTACAAATAACTTTTATTAAAGAACTTGAGCCTCCCCCTAAAAATATTTCTTCCTTATTTATGTCTAATTTTTTAGAAAGTGCTTCTATCAAATCATGATTACCTGCATCTGGATATAGATATGTGTTATCCACCAACTCTTTTAAAGCTATTTTTACATTTGGTGAACAACCTAAAGGATTTTCATTTGATGCCATTTTAACAACTTTTGTCAATCCAAGTTCTCTTTTCACCTCACTAATCGGCTTTCCTGCAATATACTTTGCAACTTCATTAACTTCATCTCTAATTTTTACCCTCATTTTCATCCCCCTAATTTATTTCTTATATAAATTTATATAAAAAAATATCCTTATATATACTCTTAGAGATTTATTATATAAGGATATCTTATCTGTCAAATTTTAAATTCCTTGATGTGTATTTCTACTATGCTACTCTTTCACAAATATACATTATAGAAAAACTTATTTTCAGTTAAGCTTCAACTAATCATTAAGATAAATCTAAATATCCAACTTAAAATTAGCCTACTTTTATTTATCTTTTCCTATTATTCTAACTTCTGTATGAAGATCTACACCAAAATTACTTTTTACTGTATCTTGCACATGCTTAATAACAGCTAAAATATCTGATGCTGTAGCTCCACCTTTGTTAATTACAAATCCTGAGTGCTTTTCTGAAACACACGCATTTCCTACTGCAAAACCTTTTAACCCTGAATCTTGAATCAGCTTTCCTGCAAAATAACCTTCAGGTCTTTTAAATGTGCTACCTGCTGAAGCATATTCTAAAGGTTGCTTATCCTCTCTCTTCTTTGTTAAATCGTCTACTCTTCCATCTATTGATGTTTTAACACCTTTTTTTAAAGCTATTGTTGCACTTAAAACTATGTATCCATTTTTCATAACTGCTGATGTTCTATATCCAAGCTCTAACTCATCTTTAGACAACGTTATTATATCTCCTTGTTGGTTAATTACCTCAGCTTCTTTTATAATATAAGACATTTCCCCATCATAAGCTCCTGCATTCATAAATACAGCTCCACCTATACTTCCTGGAATTCCACAGGCAAACTCAGCACCAGTTAACTCATTAACTTGCGCAGCTTTTGAAACCGCTGAAAGCATTGCGCCTCCGTCAGCTTTTATTTCATTACCCATTACCTCTATATTATCCATTTTTTCAAGCTTAATAACTATTCCATCTATCCCGCCGTCTTTAACTAATATATTCGAACCATTTCCCATGACCATAAATGGGATATTATTTTCTCTACAAACCTCTATAACTTTTATGACTTGATTTGTTGTCTCTGGAGTTACTAATATATCTACAGCTCCCCCTACTTTAAAACAAGTATGTTCACTCATTGGAGCGTCTAAAATTACATTTTCTTGACCACAATACTTAACTAATATATCTTCGAATCTTTTAAACTGGTTCATGACACAACTCCTCTTACTGTATTATCTTTTATTAGTATAATTAATTATATAATTCTTATCAAGCATTTGCCCCTTTTTTTATAAATATTTTACTATTTATTCTCTTGTGCTTTAATACTATCAAAAAAATTTCTTATATTTTCTGCTGCAACCTTATCAATTGATGGAGTTTCTATTAGCTCCATAAGTGTTGCTTCTTTAATTTTTTCTATGCTACCAAACTTAATAAGTAGTTCTCGTCTTCTTTTAGGTCCTATTTTCGGAATCTCATCTAAAATAGAATTAAAAGTAGTTTTATCTCTTAGAGATCTATGATAAGTTATAGCATATCTATGAACTTCATCTTGAACTCTTGTTATCATATGCATAAGTTTTGATGTTCGTGAAATAGGAATCTCTTCGCCATTATATATTATCCCTCTAGTTCTATGATTATCATCTTTTACAAGACCACAAACAGGAATATCTATATTAAATTCTTTTAATACATCAACGGCTACATTAACTTGCCCTTTTCCTCCATCCATCATAATTAAATCTGGAAAAACACAAAACTTTCCTTTTGAATAATGCATTTCCTCGTTTGTTATATTTTTAATTTCTACAAGACCTCTTTCAAATCTTCTACTTAAAACTTCTCTCATACTATCATAATCATTGGGTCCATATACAGTTTTTATTTTAAATCTTCTATAGTCTGAATTTTTTGCCTTACCATTTTCAAAAACAACCATAGTACCTACTGAATCTACACCTTGTATATTAGAAATATCATAAGCTTCTATTCTATGTGGAATCATTTCTAAAGAAAGAGCGGTTTGTAATTGAGCTAAAGCAATTTCATTATTTTCCTTATCTCTTAAAATTTTATCTTTAAATTGCTCTAAAGTAGCTTTGGCATTATTGTACACCATTTCTAAGGTCTCTTTTTTCTCACCTTTTTTAGGTACTTTAATAGAAACTTTTGAACCTCTTTTTTCTGATAAAAACTCTTCTAAAACTTCAACGTCTTCTATTTCTGAAACGTATATATTTTTAGGTATTTTAGCTGTTCCTCCATAAAAACTAAGCATAAATTCATGTATAATAGCACCTTTCGTATCAGCACCTGTATTATCTACCATGAAATGCTCTCTACCATAAATTTTTCCTTCTCTATGGAAAAATATTTGTATTGATGTATTACTTTCATCTGAATAAATATCTATATAGTCCTCATCTCCTGCTTGCGGAGTAATTATTTTTTGCTTTTGTGAGATAGTTTCTATGGCTTTTAACCTATCTCTAAGTGTTGCCGCTTTTTCAAATTCTAAACATTCAGCTGCGACTTCAATATCTTTTTTTATTTGAGTGACTATATTTTTATCTTTTCCTGTTAGTATATCTATTACATGGTTGACCATTTCTCTATATTCTTCTTTAGAAACAAGTCCATTTTCAGGGACTTCACAAAAATGCAATTGAAAACCTTCATTTACATCTATATAATCACCTGTTTCTTTACTTGGCTTTGATGAAGTTCTAAGTGGAAACAATCTTCTAATTAAGTACATAACTTCATTAACTGCATGAACATTTATATAAGGTCCAAAATATTTTGAACCATCTCTAATATACTTCCTTGTTACAAAAACTCTTGGGTAATCTTCTTGCACAGTAATTTTTATAAATGGATAGTATTTATCATCTTTTAATAAAATATTATATTTTGGCTTAAATTTTTTAATAAGAGTACATTCTAAAAGCAATGCCTCTATCTCGGAATCTGTAACTATGTATTCAAATTCTGCTATATTAGCAACCATCTTCTTAACTTTTTCAGGATGGTTTTTTGAATTCTGAAAATATTGTCTAACTCTATTTTTTAAAATTTTTGCTTTACCAACATAAATAATTTCTCCAAGAGAATTTTTCATTTGATAAACGCCTGGCTTATCTGGTAAAACTTTCAACTGATGTGTAAAATCAAACATTAAAATTCCTCCTAGATATAAACTAAACTTGTCCTAACTTATCTGTTAGAAGTTAAATTTTTATAAAACAAACTCACTAATATATGAAATGAGTTTCATATGTTAGTATAACAAAATTTCAAAAGAAAATACAGAAAGACTCCTAAAGGAGTCTTTCTTATATTTGTATTAAATTCCAACTTGATCTAAGTAGTTTTTAACAACTTTATATGCTATTTTAGCTCCTATTTTAGAACCTGCTCCACCATTAACAACTTCAACTGCAACTGCAATTTTAGGATCATTAGCTGGTGCAAAACATACAAACCAAGCATTAGCATCTACAAGTAATTGACCTTGTGCATTCTCTTTTTGAGCTGTACCAGTCTTAGATGCTATATCATATTTTGGATCCATATAAGCCCAAACATTTGAAGGTTCACCTTGTCTTTGCTCTGTAACAAATCTCATATCTTTAGTTATAGTAGCTGCTGTTTGAGCACTTATAACTCTTCTAAGCTGTGTTGGTGCAAATGTCTGTACTGTTTGACCTCTACTATTGATTATAGATTTAACCATAGTTGGCTCCATCATTACCCCACCATTAGCTATAGTAGATACTACAACTGCCATTTGGAATGGTGTTGCTGTTGTGGCACCCTGACCTATAGCACTCTGTGCCATAGAACCTTTGTCATCAGCTGTTAATGTTGGGAAGTTACTTACTCCTGTATAGAATCCATTAGTAGGAAGTGTTGAGTTAAATCCATAAGCTTCTGCTGTTGCTTTAAGCGCTGAATTTCCAAGTTCCATACCAATAGTACCAAATACAACGTTACTTGAAACTGATAAAGCTCTTGCAAGAGATATCTCACCGAAAGCTCTCCAGTTTTCGTTTGGTAGTGTATATCCACCTATTTTTAAACTACCTTTATCATCAAATACTCTATTTTGAATACCAGGGATATTTTCAAGAGCTGAACTTATTGTAACAGTCTTAAATACTGAACCTGGTGCTGATGGATTTTGAGTAGCATGGTTTATTAAAGTTTTATTAGGTTTTCCAATAGCTTCATCAGCTGCAACTTGTTGCATCTCTACTGCTAAGTTATTTGGATTAAATGTTGGTTTAGAAACCATAGCAAGAACTGATCCTGTTTTAGGATCAAGTGCTACTACCGCACCTTCATTTGCTCCTAAAGCATCCCAAGCAACTTTTTGTAAAGGTGTATTTAAAGTAGTTACTATACTATCACCAACTTGAGGTGATAAATCTTTACCTCTATTAGCAAAAGCATTTTTCAAACCATATTCTTTAATATATTGTGTAAGTGATAATGGATCATATGTCATTAATTGTTTATTATATATATTTTCCATTCCTGTATTACCAAATCTAGTACTTGCATACCCTACTGCGGCTGCATATAAATCACCATATGGATAGATTCTCTTTTGATTAAAGGCATCTATTCTTTCACTCTCAGCAATTGGTTGCATTTCACTGTCATATATAGTACCTCTTAAGACCTTACTATCTTTAGTCATCTGTATAGCATTTGCTGGCATTTGATTAATAGTAGGCGCCTTAAATAAATAGAAATATGTTATATATCCAATTAAACCAACTAGTAATACTAAGTAAATAATCATTATTGTTTTTATGTTCTTAGTCGGATTTTGAACTTTATCTGAAAGCTCTCCACTGTCCGCAAAATTCTTTTTATTATCATTATTCGGTTTTTTATCTTTTTTTCCCTTATTATTAGAACCCATCATTTTTGGTAAAAAACTTGGTTTTTTATTAGATGGTTTTTTATTATCATTGTTTTCGCTCATCTATTGTCTTCCCTCCTCTGATATTTTTTGTAATGATCCTAGGGCGAAGAACATAGTTAGCATTGATGTACCCCCGTAACTTACAAGCGGTAAGGTTATACCCGTAAGAGGTATAATTGTAAATATTCCACCTATAATAACTAAAACTTGAACAACTATTAATGTACTAAATCCAACACCACAAAGTCTTGCGAATTTATCTTCTGTATTCATAGCTGCTCTCATTCCTCTATAGAATAGTAAGAAATATAGGAATAACATTCCGATTGAGAATATCATACCAAACTCCTGACATATCGCTGAATAAATAAAGTCAGTATCAACAAATGGAATAAATGTTGTTATTCCTTGTCCTAACCCTTGACCAAAGGCCCCTCCAGCTGCTATTGAATAGAATCCTTGAACTATTTGATAACTCTTTGATTGTGCATACTCCCATACATGAAGCCATATAACAACCCTTTCCTTTACATGAGGGAATAAGAAGGTCGCAACTGTTGCACCAAGTATGAATAATATTAATCCAGCTATTACATACCTCTTCTTCGACGTTGCCATATATAGCATTGTTAATGAAAGAATAAAGAATAGTAATGCTGATCCAAGGTCACTTTGAAGTACCATAAATCCAATAGATAATGCTACTATTATTCCTGGTTCTATTAATTGCTTTAAATCATCTATAGTTCTTTTTTTAGCCTGATAATTCATAAGTGCTGAAGCTAAATAAAGAATTATAAATAGTTTCCCAATCTCTGAAGGTTGGAATGTAAAGCTTCCTAATCTAATCCAGTTTTTAGCACCATTTATTTCAGTACCTAAAACTTCTGCCATTGCCATAAATACTATTGTTCCTACTAAATAAATATTTTTAAATCTAGCAAAACTTTTAAAGTTAGGAACAATTATAACTATCAGCATATAAGCCGTTATTCCTATACAAAACCACACTAATTGTTTTACTGCAGTCTCTATATTTAGAGAGTATAGAATTGCCATACCTATTACAGCTAATACCGATGCAAGTATAAATATATATTTATCTCCATCTGGGTAAAACTTTCTTATTATATAATGAGAAAAACCTATTACCACTATTATTACTGCTGCCATTACAAATGCCATTTTATCAACTGGTGCTTTTAAAAATGCTAAGTTGGTAAATAGGGCTATACACAGCAGATATACTAGGCACAGAAGTCTTCTCTCATACTTTAAAGTATTCATTATTTCACCTCGATTATCCTATAATCTTAAAGATTGTACTACCTAATCTTACAGTATCATTGATACCTACTCTTATCTTTCCAGTAATTCTTTGGTCATTAACAAATGTTCCATTTGTACTGTTAAGATCTTCTACAACTATCATGCCATTTTTAACATATATAGATGCATGTTTAGAAGATACAAATTTATCTTTAAGAACTATAGTATTACCGTCCTTTCTTCCTAATGTTGTTATATTTTTCATAGGGATTTTAGCACCTATATTTAATGAACTCTCTCCTACTGTAGACATTACTTCTAATGCATATGCCACATTAGCATTAACATTTTGACTATTATCTACCTCTTGTTTTGTTGTTTCAACTTTTTTAGGCCTACGCTCTGACTTTGAGTTAACCGCTGGTCTATCATCCTTTTGTTGCTTTTTATTTTGCTTACTTTTTCCCTTACCAACTATATCTTTTGACATAATTTTAAGTGAATATAAGATTATTAGTAACAAAATAACTACAAAAAGTATGTTGAAAGCAAAGCCCATTAGCTTGTTTAAATCCATATTGTCACCTCTACCTTTATTATTTGTATCATGATTCCATTTAGTCTTATATTATATACTGATTATACACTAAAAAAATTACATTTTTATATCGTATATGTATTCTTATTAATAACTCATACTTATTTTTAACAGTATATTAATAATTATTACAAAAATAAATGTATCTTCCAATAAAATTCAAATTAATCACAAATATATTAATAAGCTCAAATATGAACATTAGAAGATACATTAATTAGTGTCTATGTTAGCATATTTAAAGCACTTTTACTCTAAATATTTTTTTAGATACTGACCAGTATAAGAGTCTTTAACTTTGGCAATTTCTTCTGGAGTTCCAGTTGCTAAAATGCTACCACCTTTATCTCCACCTTCTGGTCCTAAGTCAATTAAGTAGTCAGCACATTTTATCATATCTAAATTATGCTCTATAACAACTACTGAATTTCCTCCGTCTACTAATCTTTGTAGTATCTTTATTAATTTATTGACATCATCTACATGTAATCCTGTTGTTGGCTCATCTAGAATATAAAATGTTTTTCCTGTACTTCTTTTTGAAAGTTCAAAAGCAAGTTTTATTCTTTGAGCTTCACCACCAGATAACTGTGTTGATGGTTGACCAAGCTTTATATATCCAAGGCCTACATCCATTAAAGTTTGTAATTTTTTATGAATTCTTGGAATATGTTCAAAGAATTCTAAAGCTTCTTCTACAGTTAAATCTAAAACATCAGAAATACTTTTTCCTTTATATTTTACATCTAAAGTTTCTCTATTGTATCTCTTTCCTTTACAAACCTCACAAGGTACATACACATCAGATAAAAATTGCATTTCTATCTTAATGATTCCATCTCCACTACAAGCCTCGCATCTTCCACCTTTTACATTAAATGAAAATCTTCCTGGCTTATATCCTTTCATTTTAGAATCTGGTGTTTGGGAGAATAACTCTCTTATTATATCAAAAGTACCTGTATATGTCGCAGGATTACTTCTTGGAGTTCTTCCAATAGGACTTTGATCTATTTCTATTATTTTATCAATATGCTCTAACCCAACTATTTCTTTGTGTTCACCAGGTATTAGCTTAGATCTTTTATTCATTTTAGCAGCTAATCCCTTATATAGAATTTCATTTACAAGTGTACTCTTTCCTGACCCAGAAACTCCTGTGACCATAGTTAGAGTACCTAACGGGAATTTTACAGTAACATTCTTAAGATTATTTTCTTTTGCACCTTTTACTGTTATAAACTCCCCGTTGCCTAAACGTCTTTCTGTTGGTACTTCAACCTTTAACTCACCAGTTAAATATTTTCCTGTTAAAGAATTTTCATTTTTTATAATTTCATCTAAAGTACCAACTGCTGTTATTGTTCCACCATGCTCACCAGCACCTGGTCCAATATCAACAATATAATCAGCAGCCCTCATAGTATCCTCATCATGCTCAACAACAATTAGAGTATTACCAACATCTCTTAACTTCTGAAGAGTTTCTATAAGTTTATCATTATCTCTTTGATGTAGTCCTATTGATGGCTCATCTAAGATATACAGAACTCCCATAAGTTGAGAACCTATTTGTGTTGCAAGTCTTATTCTTTGAGACTCACCACCTGATAATGTTCCAGCAGTTCTTGCTAAATCAAGATAATCAAGTCCAACATTAATTAAAAAGTTTAATCTTGACTCAATTTCTCTAACTATTTGTTCACTTATTATTTGATCTTTTTGAGAAAACTCAACGCTTTTTATAAAGTTAAGTTCATCTCTTATAGACAATTTTGTGAAGTCATAAATATTTTTATCTCCAACTGTTACAGCAAGACTTTCACTTTTTAATCTAGCACCTTTACACTTAGGACACTTATTATCACTCATATAATTTTCAATTTCTTCTTTTATATAATCTGAATTAGACTCCATATATCTTCTTCTAAGACTATTAACTTCACCTTCAAAAGAATGATAATAATTTTTAGTAACACCCTCTTTTGTATATGTAACTACTAATTTTTCATCTAATCCATATAAAAGAGCTTCCTGTACTTTTTTATCTAAATCTTCAAAAGGCGTATCTAAAGTAAATTCAAATTTTTCCATAAGTGATGTAAGAACTGCAAAAGTCCAAGAATCATCTTTGAATCTTCCATCGCCCCAGCTACTTATAGCACCTTCTTTTAATGAAAGCTTTCTATCAGGAACAACTAATTTTTCATCAATCTCCATAAGTGTTCCAAGCCCATCACAATAATCACATTTACCAAAAGGTGAGTTAAAAGAAAACATTCTAGGAGCAAGTTCCTCTATACTAATACCACATTCTGCACAGGCAAAATGTTCACTATATAACGTATCCTCTCCACCTATGACATTTATAATAACTAACCCTTCTGCAAGCTTTAATGCTATTTCTAAAGAATCTGTAAGACGTCTTTCTATTCCTTCTTTAACTACTAGTCTATCTATAACAGCTTCGATATTATGTTTTTTATTTTTCTCAAGATTTATCTCTTCCTCTGTAAGATCATAAATTTCACCATCTATTCTAACTCTGACAAAGCCATTCTTTTTTATGCTTTCAAGTACCTTTTCATGGGTACCCTTTCTTCCTCTTACAATTGGAGATAAAATTTGCAGTTTAGTTCTTTCTTCAAGTTCCATAACCTTGTCTACTATTTGATCGACAGATTGTTGAGTTATCTGCTTTCCGCACTTTGGACAATGTGGTTTACCTACTCTAGCATACAATAATCTTAAATAGTCATATATTTCCGTTACTGTACCTACAGTAGATCTTGGATTTTTAGAAGTTGTTTTTTGATCTATAGAAATTGCTGGTGACAATCCCTCTATAGATTCAACATCTGGTTTATTCATTTGCCCTAAAAACTGTCTAGCATAAGCAGATAATGATTCTACATATCTCCTTTGCCCTTCAGCATATAAAGTGTCAAAGGCTAATGATGATTTACCCGAACCTGATAAACCTGTAAATACAACTAATTTATCTCTAGGTATTTCTAAATCTACATTTTTTAAATTATTAACCTTCGCACCTTTAACTATAATTTTATCTTTCATGATAAGTTCTCCTTCTGTTAACTATTAGGACTCCTCATCCTTTTTAGTTATAATTTCAATAATTAAAACAAAAGTTAGTCATTATTCATTTTAATTGTCGATTAAAAAAGTGTCAATTTATTTTAAAACATTACCATTTTAAAGGAATTCTTTTGACATATTGCATTAAAATTTAATTATAATTCTAAAATTTAATAGTATTCTTTAAAAATATTATCCCTTAAATATATATTTAAAATTCATAAAAATAAAAGAGAGTATATTATTATTACACTCTCTAATCTAGCAGATATAAAATATTACTATTTCTTTTTAATTACAATATAACTAAATCTATTATCTAAAAAATATTTACTTACTTTAATAATTTCTAATGAATCCGGTAAAATAGCTCTTAAATCATCTTCAGTATATAAATTAAGCTTTACTCCACTTAAATGAAGCTCACCGTTTCCCTCTCCAAAGAAATGAAAAATTTTCCCGCCATCATTTAAAATTTCTACCTGATTTTTAAATGATTCTTTTAACTCATCTAATGTAAGATGATTTAAATATTTATTAGAAAAAATACAATCATACTTTGAATTTAAATTTAATTTAACATCATCAATTTTATAAATTTCAGCACTTCTATTAGCTTCTTTATAAATATTTATAAAATCTTCTGAACTATCAACTGCTATAGTTTCATAACTCTGACTTAAAACCTCATAATCCTTCCCATTATTTATTCCTATGTTTACAACACTAGCCCCTTTTTTAAGATAACTTCTCAAAATTAGAGCGACGCGGCCATCATAAGTTTTTGTTCTTTTTAAAAACTTTTCGACTGATTCTTTATCTTTAAAGCAATTCATTCTAGTCACATCTCCTAATTATACTTCACTATTAAATGTATCATTTACTTATTAATATTAAACTAACTAATATTAAACATTTATTAAATACTGATAATAATTTTTGTAATTTTAGGATAAATTTTTATTACAAAAGCAAAATATATATTTTTTATCTATTTTTGTAACTAAAATTCTTTATATTAAATAAAAAAAAGACTATCTAATTGAACTTTTTAAAATGCACTTAAATATAGATTGCACTTTATTCTTTAAGATAGTCTTTAATTCACTTAAATCGATTACATATAAATTTAAATTTATTGTTTTATTTCATATTTTAATTCTCCATAAATATCAATATCATAAATATTTAAGTTAAATTCGCCATTAAAATTCTTATCAAAATTTGTTTCTATTATATATCTATTTTTGTGTCCTACTTTATCTCTATGAATCATCATTAAATCCGTAGTTTTGTTTATATGCTTATTAGGTATCTGTACAACTTTTTTATCTCCCTGCTTTACTCTTCTAACCCCCGTTGGATATTTACAATCTTCATAAAGAAATATTAAATTGCCCACTTCCTTTTCACTTTTATTGATAATATTAACTCTTGGAATCATAGCGTCACTCAAAAATAAATCCTCCTAATAAATAATATCTTTATAATATATATATTCGCCAAAAGTTTTTTAAAACCTTTTCAAAAACAAAATCATTTTTTTTATAGGCTAATTTAAAAAATCTTGCCAATCAAATACTCTATTTTTTAATATTTTAAGAAAAATGATTTAGAATAGTTATTATTTAATGGTGACTGTGTTAAAATAATGATATTCAGATTTAAATTTTAGGAGGGCTATATTATGAGTAAAATCAGAATAGGTATTGTAGGATACGGAAACCTTGGTAGAGGTGTTGTCAGTGCTTTAAAACAAAATCCAGATATGGAACTTGCAGGAATCTTTTCAAGAAGAGATCCAAGTAAAATAGAGACAAATGGACTTCCAATGTTCCATATCTCAAATATTGCAGATTACAAAGACAAAATCGATGTAATGATTCTTTGCGGAGGTTCTGCAACAGACCTTCCTGAACAAGGACCTGCAATCGTAAAACTATTTAATACAGTAGATAGTTTCGATAACCATAACGAAATTCCTCAATATTTTGAGAAATTAGATGCAGCTGCAAAAGGTGCTAATAAAGTAGGACTTATGTCAGTTGGTTGGGATCCAGGTCTATTCTCATTAAATAGATTAATGGCTAACTGTGTATTACCTAATGGAACAGATTATACTTTCTGGGGAAAAGGTGTAAGCCAAGGTCACTCAGATGCTATAAGAAGAATCAACGGAGTTCTTGATGCTAGACAATATACTGTACCTAAAGAAGATGCTTTAACAAGAGTTAGAAATGGAGAAAATCCAGAACTTACTGCTAGAGAAAAACATCTTAGAGTATGTTATGTTGTTGCACAAGAAGGAGCTGATAAAGCTCAAATAGAAAAAGAAATAGTTACTATGCCTGACTACTTCGCACCATATGATACAGAAGTTAACTTCATATCAAATGAAGAATTACAAGCTAACCATGCTGGAATTCCTCATGGTGGATTTGTTATAAGAACAGGAGTTACAGGTGAAAATACTAAACAAAAAATCGAATTTTCACTTGATCTTGAAAGTAACCCAGAGTTCACTTCAAGTGTACTTGTAGCTTATGCTAGAGCTATTTATAGATTAGCTAGTGAAGGTGTTACAGGAGCTAAAACTGTATTTGATATTCCATTTGGACTATTATCACCAAAATCACCTGCTGAACTTAGAAAAGCTCTACTTTAAAATGATTTAATGGCTAGTGTTTCTTGAACTCGTAGCCAATGAGTTTTAGAAACACTTGCTACAAAAATGAGTTGTATCAACAACTAATGATTGATTATTGCTATACTATAGCTAATAAAATTTCTTAGTGATACAACTCATTTCATCTTTAATAAAGTATTGACTATTTTCTGAATTTTAAATTTTAGCAATTGATTTAAAAACTTTATTATAATTCCCTCTTTATTAAAAATTTATACATTTTTTTAACTTTGTAAAAAAAATATATGAGTTATAGTATAACTTTCAACTTTTTTTATATTTTTGACACTATTAATAAATTATTATGTCATATTTGTTGTTATATTATTAATCCAACTTTTTTGCAAAGATAAATTTAATCCTGTAATGTATAATACATAAGGCATATGTGAAAACGTTTGCCCAATTTAAGGAGGACTTATAATGGAATCGTCAAAAAAAAGAAATATATGGATTCCCTTTTTAGTTGCATTACCTAGTATGGGTATCGGAATTATTTGGAATATGAATAGTACTGTAATTCCAATGCTAATAGGGACAACAACATCATCTGCAACTGCAATCGGAAACATAGTTATGATGGCACCAATCACAGGTATTTTTATGCCTTACATAGCAGGTATAATAAGTGATAGAACAACTAGTAAAATGGGGAAAAGAAAACCTTGGGTTATTCTTGGGACTATTTTAGCTTCTATCTCATTATTAGCTCTTGGACTTTCAACTGAGTATGTATATATGTTTATATTTGCTACTTTACTTTATGGACTTGTAAACTTTTACGTTGGTCCTTATTTCTCATTGATGCCAGAATCAGTAGAAAAAAATCAAATCGGTCTTGTTAATGGTTGGGGAAAACTTTTAATGTCTCTAGGTGGAGTTATTTTCTTCCTATTTGGTGTTAATTTATATAATAGCAATCATCTTTACCCATTTATTTTAGTATTAATATTATTATTAGTACCAACACTAATAGCAATGGCTCTTATTAAAGAAGATAACTCTAAGTTCCAAAAGCCATCAAAACTTAGTTTAGACTTTTTAAAAAATAGTGCTGCAATGAGAGTGTTTATGACTGCATTCTTCTTCTACCTTGGATATGGTCTTATAATGCCATATATGATACCTTACTTCACAAAAGTTGTAGGATTCACAAGCCAAGAAGTTAGTATTGCACTTACTGTATTTACATTTATGGGACTTATTCTATCATTCTTTATAGGATTATGGTGTGATAGATCTAATAAACAAATAATTTTATTTATAGCTTGTGCTATATATGGAATAGGCTTCTTAGTTGGTATTTTTGCATTTTCACTTTCAATGCTTTGGGTATTTACATTATTATCAGGTGTAGGTTTTGTTATACTTCAAGTTGTATTTTATGCACTAATCCCAGATGTTGCGCCTAAAGAAAAATTAGGTGAATACATGGGTATAAATAATGTATTCCTTTGCATACCTCAAATAATAGGAAATCAACTTGGTGGACACCTATTAAGTAGTGGACATCATAATTTATTATTCCCATTAGCTCTTGCTTCTGCAATAGTAGCCTGTATAATAATAGGTGCAGGGAAATTAAAATTTAAAAATCATTCTGCAAATAATATCAACCAAGAAATTGCATAATTAAAATAATTAAATTTAGTAATTCAAATATAAGAGGTGTTATTTATGAAAAAGTATGTTATTGGTATTGACCTTGGCGGTACAAAAATAAGTACTGCAATTGCGAATCTTGATGGGAAAGTTCAAAGCTTATTTGTTGTTCCAACAGAAGCTGAACTTGGAGAAAAAAAAGTTATAGAGAACATAGTAAACTCTATCGAAAAGGTTATTGTAGAGGGAAAATCTACTCTTGATGAAATAGCTTGTATTGGTATAGGTTCACCTGGAGTTCTTGACTTAGAAGCTGGATCAATATTAGCTAGTCCAAACTTACCATTCTCTAACTTCCAAATAGTTAGCGAATTAAAAAAATCTTTCGATGTAGATGTTTATTTAGATAATGATGCAAACGTTGCTACTATTGGTGAGTATGTATTAGGTGCTGGAAAAGGAAAAGAAAATATAGTTTATGTTACAGTTAGTACTGGTGTTGGCGGTGGAGCTATCATCAATGGTGAATTATATAGAGGTGCAACTGCAAATGCTTTAGAAGTTGGACATATGACTCTTGATCCTAACGGTCCTATTTGTGGATGCGGTAACTTTGGATGTCTTGAAGCATTATCATCTGGTACAGCAATAGCTAAAAGAGCTCGTCAAGCTGTTGAAAGTAAAGTTGAAACTTCACTTAGACAATACGATAAACTTACTTCTTATGAAGTATTTGTAGAAGCTAAAAATGGAGATTCTTTAGCAAATGAAATTATAGACTCAGCTCTAAACTATCTTGGAATAGGTATTGCTAATATCATTACTATGTTTGACCCTTCAATGGTTATAATTGGTGGTGGTGTTTCTAATGCTGGTGATAGAATATTTGAAAAAGTGAAAGAAGTCGTTAAGAGAAGAAACTTTAAAGTTATGAGTGACAATTGTCAAATTGTTCATGCTAAACTAGGAACAGATGCCGGAGTTCTTGGTGCAGTATCACTTGCACTTTTAGAATATAGAAAACGCTCTTAGGCAAATAAAAAAGACATGCACTGCATGTCTTTTTTATTATATTTTATCCAACTGAATCAACTTTAGTATCTAAAGAATCATAAATATCTTCTAGAACTAATTTATTTTCAAACATATACGTACTTACTTCTACACCAACATATCTAAAGTGCCAAGGTTCATAAGCATATCCTGTAGTTTCTACTCTATCCTTTGGATATCTTAAAATATAACCATATTTATGCGCATTATTAGCTAACCATTGTCCTTCTTTTGTATTTTCAAAACTTTCAATTAAAGCAAATCCCATCCCTCTTGTAGAAATATCTGCTGTTAATCCTGTTTGATGCTCACTATGTCCTGGCTTAGCCATATATTTTTCAGTATGTTCCTTACCTCTATTCCTCATAGAATTGTGAAATATATTATATTGATAGTCATATGACCTATATCCGCTTACTAAATACAATTCTTCTAACCCTGCTACTTTTTTAGCATCACTTAACATTTTCTCTAATGCCTCGGCGGCAGGCTTTCTAAGTTGGCTTTGTTGAGCTGTCTTATCATGAGTCAACGGAACTTTTGGTATAACCAAATCAGTAGGAATATAACTTTCCCCTAGCATAATATCTTTATTACACAAAATAACTAAATCATTATCATTGTTTCTTATTATATTAAAAACATCAACAATGTCTTCATCAAGATTAGATTCAACTTCATTTTCCAATATATTAGCAGTATTGTCTTTATCATTTACCATAGCTTTGTCTCCTCCAAAGTTTATCATTACTATTAAAGAAACTATTAAAAATCCTATACTAGATACTATGCTTATAATTATTTTTTTGTTATTTTCTAAGTTCATTTTCTCCACCCTTTCCGCTAAACAAGTCCACATATTCCATAATTTTACATTAATTATTTTAGTTAATCAAGTTAATTCTCGTCATTTTATTTTTTTTCTAAAACAAGCTTTATTAGCACTCTATAACAAATTTATTAAAATTTTCTTAATTTTATGCTTTTTAAGCACAAATCACATTATTACGCATAAAAAAACTCCCTTTACATCAAATAACTTTTTAGTTAAGTCATTTGATGTAAAGAGAGTTTTAAAACTCAAGTTTAATATTTTTTAATATAAATATTCCTGTTTTAATTCTTTAATTTTATCTTCATTTAATCCAAATTCTTTTTCAAAATACTCTTCTAATGAACTATATTTAGTCATTATTTGCTCTATTACTGCGTCAAAATATTCTTCTTTAACTTCCATCATAAAGCTAAAAATTTCTTCTCCACGCTCAAGTTTCATAAGGTCTCCAAATCTAGCCCTTATAGAATCATTATACTCTTTTCTATAATCATTACTTGAAAGATAATCTTTTTTAGCATCTTCAAGTGATACTCCTAGTAATAATAATACTAATGCTGAACCAATACCAGTTCTATCTTTTCCAGACTTACAATGTTGTACAAAAGGTACATCTTTCTTTTCTATCATAATTTCAATTAATTTTTTAAACGCTTTATTTTCAAAAACCATATTTTTATATCCATCAACCATGAAACCTATAGGATTACTTAATTGTGGAATTTTATCTATATTCTTAATTAAAAACTCCATATTGAAATTTCCTTTTAAGCTATCATTTTCCTCTTCTAATAACTTCATAGCTGGTACATTAAAATACATAGCACCTTTTATATCTAAATCTTTTTCTAAATCTGCTTCTGCCTTAGCTCTATAATCAAGAATACCTTTTAATCCTAAATCTTCTAGATATTTTATATCACTTTCTGTTAGAACATTTAAAGCATCTGATCTATAAAACTTATCCCACTTTACTCTTTTTTCATCTATAGTTCTAAATCCACCTAAATCTCTAAAATTGCAAACACCTTTTAAAGGAAGTTTTCGTTCTGCAAATATTTCATCTTCAAATCCGTCCATTCTAACAATGAAATAAGTTCTTTTTCCTGCTATAGGATCTTTTATTTCTACTCTTGATGAATTAAATTTACCAATACTTTTCCATTCACTAGAAATTTCTGGTTTATCTGAATAAAAAATTTCAAATTCTTTATCATTATTCTCTACATTCACTAAAAATTTATCGTTATTTCTAACACAATTTACGTTTATTAAATTCTTCATTAAAATCACCTCATAACTTTATCTTTATATATTTAATCTTTTGTATATTCTTCCATTATACACTATAAGATATTTATTTTTCTAATTAAATAATTAGTTTCCTAACTATTTTTTGAAAAATAAATTTACTTTATATAATATTTTAACTATTAATATCTTTCTTCTCATCAACTTTCTTAGCTTATGTTTTTCTTAAGTTTAGCCTCTAAAAAAACTAAAGTTTCATTTACTCCTAAGTTAAAGCTATATACCCAATCATAATTTAGCTATACCTAAATATTAAAAGTATTATATATTATATAAAAGGCTATTATTAATCGTATAAAGTTATTATTTTATTTATACTGTAGTTATATTTAACCTATATAATTTACTTATTGAATAAAAGAAAAGGGGGACCTCAATATTGAATCATGTATTGACAAAAAAAATTGCTAAAACAGCACTATCAGGCAAAAATTATTGGAAACTTTTATTATGTTACTTTTTAATAATGACTCTTCCAACAATACTTTTAAATAGATCAACAGCTATAACTTCATTTATGGTATATTTAGGGACTTTTGTAACTTTTGCATATACAAAAGTCTTATTCGAGAAAAAAAGCCTTTCTAATATTCCAACAACAACGAATAATATTTTCAAATTCGTATTATTATCAATCGTACATTCACTTATTATAGGGATACCAATAATAGTATTAATTGTATTATCTATTATTATAATATTACCTTTAATGGCTTCAGATTTTCTTATAATAGTACCTCTAATTTTAATATTTTTAGGTATCTTTTTAGTTATTTATGAATTCCTTGTAATACCAATGAATAATATTGCTGTAAAACTTATGCATGAGCCAAAAGCTAAATTTGGAGAATGTTTTAAATATGGATGGAAAAGTACATTTTCAAATTTTGGTTATTATTCTAAGCTAATATTTTCATTAGGATTATATTTACTTGCAATTATTTTTACATTTGGTTTTGCTCTTATCTTCATACAACCATCTATAATTGCTATAAGATATCAAGCTGCTTTAGAAATCTATAATAAAACTAATTCAAACTCAGCACAAAATATTGATGATACTTTAAATTTAGATAAAATAGATGTTTATTAAAAAATAAATTAAATGAGCTATTCTCATATTAAAGAATAGCTCATTTTAATTTTACTAGTAGTTTAGTCTTCCATAGTTTTTTTCAAATCTATAATTAAGTCTCTAAGCTGCGCAGCTCTTTCAAATTGCATTTGTTTAGCCGCTTCTTTCATTTCTTTTTCATATTTAATAATTAAATCTTCTATAGGAATATTTTTATCTTCAGCCTCTTCTTTTACAATTTCGTATGCAGATTTTTCTTCTATTATTATATCTTCTGATACTTCTAAAATATTTCTTATAGCCTTAGTTACAGTTGTAGGAGTAATTCCATGCTCCTCATTATATTCTTGCTGTAATTTCCTTCTTCTTTCAGTTTCCTTCATTGCCTTCTCCATAGAGCGTGTTATATTATTTGCATACATTATAACTCTACTCTCTGAGTTTCTTGCCGCTCTACCTATTGTCTGTATAAGCGAAGTTTCTGATCTTAGGAACCCTTCTTTATCTGCGTCAAGAATAGCTACAAGAGCAACCTCTGGAATATCTAATCCCTCTCTTAGAAGGTTTATTCCAATAAGAACATCAATTTCTCCAGTTCTAAGGTCTTTTATAATCTTCATTCTTTCAACAGTATCTATATCAGAGTGCATATACGTACACTTAACACCAAGTTCTTTAAAATATTTAGTTAAATCTTCTGACATTCTTTTAGTTAAAGTAGTAACTAAAGTTCTAAGACCTCTAGCAGTTATTTTTTGAACCTGTGCATATAAATCATCAACTTGACTTCGTGAACTTCTAACTTCTATGACAGGATCAAGTAAACCTGTTGGTCTAATTATTTGCTCTGCAATATTATCAGAATGATCTATTTCATAATCAGCAGGAGTTGCACTAACATATACAACCTGATTTATCTTATTTTCAAATTCAGCAAATTTTAATGGTCTATTATCTTTTGCTGATGGAAGCCTAAAACCATATTCAACTAAGTTTTGTTTTCTAGAACTATCTCCACCATACATCGCCCTAACCTGAGGAAGAGTAACATGACTCTCATCTATAAACATCAAGAAATCATCTGGAAAATAGTCTAATAAAGTTTCCGGTGGAGTTCCTCCTGGTCTACCATCTAATATTCTTGAATAATTTTCGATTCCTTGGCAATATCCCATCTCTCTAATCATTTCTATATCATAATTAGTTCTCTGCTTTAATCTTTGTGCCTCTAGTAGTTTATCCTCTGCATTGAGCTCTTTTAATCGTTCTTCAAGTTCTGCTTCAATTTCTACTATAGCTCTTTTTAAAGTCTCTTCTGACGCTGCAAAGTGAGAAGCAGGCGTAATTGCTATATGCTTTCTATTAGCAACTATATTGCCAGTTAAAACTTCAAATTCTTTTATACTATCAATTTCATCGCCAAAAAACTCTACTCGTATTCCTATTTCTGATGAATTTGCTGGAATAATATCAAGTACATCTCCTCTAACTCTAAAAGTTCCCCTTGCAAAATCAATGTCATTCCTCTCATATTGTATGTCTATAAGTTTCTTTATGACTTCATCTCTATCTTTTATCATTCCTGGTCTTAATGATATAGTAAGACTCTTATACATTTCAGGATTACCTAATCCATATATACAAGATACAGATGCAACAATAATAACATCTCGTCTTTCTAAAAGTGCAGCTGTAGCTGAGTGTCTAAGTTTATCTATCTCATCATTTATAGAAGCATCTTTTTCTATAAATGTATCTGTTTGTGCAATATAAGCCTCTGGCTGATAATAATCATAATATGAAACAAAATATTCAACTATATTATTCGGGAAAAACTCTCTAAATTCAGAACAAAGCTGTGCTGCTAAAGTTTTATTATGAGCTAATACAAGTGTTGGCTTTTGAGTTCTTTCTATTATGTTAGCCATTGTAAAAGTCTTACCCGAACCTGTAACTCCTAAAAGTGTTTGACCTTTAATTCCTTTATCAATACCATCTACAAGACTTTCTATAGCTTTTGGTTGATCTCCCATAGGCTTAAATTTTGAATGTATCTTCAATTCTTCCATCATTCTAACTCCTTTACTAATAGATAAATCATAATAATTTTATCTACTTTAATATTTCTATTCTTCTTCTATATTTCATAAGTAGAATAGAAAGAAACCTCTATTTCTAAATGATACATAACTAGTCTAAAGACTACAAATCTATCATAGGCTTATAAAGAAGCCAGCTAAATCTTAGCTGGCTTTTATCAAACATATTAAACCTTAGACATCTCTCTATCTAAACTTTTTTTAAAATCATCAAATGTAGTATCTCCAATTCTAGGAGTACTTGTAGGTACAAGTATTAAACCTAAATTTTCTATACTATTTAATTTTAAAGTATAATCTTCAATTTTTCCATCAAATTTTTTAACTGTAAGTTTTATAATCCCATTACAAGATTCTGCTATCTTAAAAAGATAATTCATATCATTAGTATTTACATCATTTACATGTGTTATTTTATCTCCTGATTCAATTCCACACTTACTAGCTTCTCCAACTTTAATACAATCTAATACACTTATACCATCATTAGATACAAATATTTTTTCCTTAGAAAATTCATGTTCAAACATCCTTTTAATCATAAATTCATGTCCTACAAACATATATATAGAAGCTAAAAAT
>JBOFRC010000050.1:0-3432 GCA_051650825.1 Sarcina sp.
TCGGAGTATCAGAGAAGGCATTTCAAGACGTTACTCTATCATTCTACCTTTCGTAATAATAGTTCTAACTTCTGAATTTAATCAGCTAGTTAGGCTAGTTTTAATCTTTTAAAGACATTGTCTAGCAACAAGTCGCACCCAAGTGGGCCGTAATCCCAAGAGTTAGCTAATCCTCCGTAAATATCTGAACCTGGGAAAATAAATCCTCTGCTCTTACATAAAGCAACTAATTTTTTCATTGTTAATTCTACTGCCATAAGGTATCCCTCCAAAATTTATTATAAACTCATATTTTTAATTTATTTTATAGATTACTTTAAACTGCAAACTAAATTAAAAATACTATTATTTTTAGCAATTTGCTTATATAATTGAATATTTTAGATAATAAAAAAAGCTTCTACTATCAAAGGGACGAAAAACAAATTTCCGCGGTTCCACCCTTCTTAGCAAAAGCTCCACTCTAAAACGACGTCGTACTCAAAAGCTCCTTTCATATTAACCACTTAGGAATTTTCAGCTACCATTCCCTCTCTTTAAAGTTCTATTAATATTACTTTTTCTTCATCATTGTACCTATTCAATTATATTTATAATTTTACCAAAACTAACTCGTATGTCAACTATAAAAAATAATTGTTTTAATTTTTTGGTATTTTGCAAAATAAAAAAACACCAACAACCTCGTTGATGCTACCATTGTAAAAAAAAATGGCTCCAGAAGTGGGATTTGAACCCACGACCTTTCGATTAACAGTCGACTGCTCCACCGCTGAGCTATTCCGGAACATTTATTACATTTCTTATTATATATGATTATATTTATAATTGCAAGTTTTTTTTGAATTTTTTTAAAATTTTCTAAAAAAACTAATTCTCCCCTTAAAAATAAAAATTTTAATTATCAAAATACTCATACACTGCTGCAAACAAAGCACCTACACCTAAAGTTGCAAGTCCAGCAAAAATATTATTTTCCCAAAAGAATACAGTAGATGTAACTATAAAGCATAAAAAGATTATCATATTTACTTTCTTTTTTTTAGTTAAAGACATAATAAAATCTCCTTAAAAGAACTCCTAATATAATATATGCCCTAACGTAAAATTCGTTAATGAATTTTACTACTAAGTTAGTCATTAGCAATAAAAAAAGAGAGTATTCAAAAGCGAATACTCTCTATAAATTCTACTATTTTACTGGTTTCATAGTTGGGAATAAAATAACGTCTTTAATTGATGATGAATCAGTTAAGAACATTATTAATCTGTCTATTCCTATTCCAAGACCACCTGTTGGAGGCATACCTGTTTCTAAAGCACTCATGAATTCTTCATCTACCATGTATGCTTCATCATCTCCAAGTTCTCTTTCATTTGCTTGTTGATCAAATCTAGCTTTTTGAACTATTGGATCATTAAGCTCTGAGTATGCATTACATAACTCTCTACCATATACAAATCCTTCAAATCTCTCTGTGAAGTCCTCATTTCCTCTTTTCTTCTTAGTAAGAGGTGAGATTTCTACTGGATAATCAATGATAAATGTTGGTTGTATAAGTTTTGATTCTGCATATTCCTCAAATAACATATTTAAAACTTCACCTTTAGTTACATGTTTTAAATCTTTAGGGAATTCAAGATTATGTTCTTTAGCTATTGCTTGAGCTTCCTCATTAGAATTAATTATATTAAAATCAATTCCTGAATGCTCTTTAACAGCATCAACCATTGTTACTCTTCTCCATGGTGGTTTGAAATCTATTTCTGTTCCTTCATAAGAAACTTTTGTTCCACCATTAACAGCTGTACAAACCTCAGCTACCATATTTTCTGTTATTTCCATCATATCATTATAATCAGCATAAGCTTCATATAATTCTATAGCTGTAAACTCTGGGTTATGTCTTACTGACATACCTTCATTTCTGAAGTTTCTACCAATTTCATAAACTTTTTCAAAACCAGCTACAATACATCTTTTAAGGTGTAATTCTGTTGCTATTCTAAGATACATATCAATGTCAAGAGTGTTATGATGTGTTATGAATGGTCTAGCTGCCGCTCCCCCTGCAATAGCCCCAAGAATAGGAGTTTCTACTTCTATAAATCCTTTATTATCTAAGAAGTTTCTTATCCCTCTTATTATTTGAGCTCTCTTTAAGAAAGTTTCTCTAACTTCAGGATTAGTTATGATATCAACTTCTCTTTGTCTATATCTTAAATCTGGATCTTTAAGTCCATTCCATTTTTCAGGAAGAGGTTTAAGAGATTTACAAACTAAAGTTATTTCACTTGGCTTAACTGATATCTCACCTTTTTGAGTTTTTGCTACAATCCCTTTAACTGCAACAATATCTCCTAAATCGTAAGTCTTGTATGCTTTTAAAGTTTCTTCTCCAACTAAATCAAGTTTTATGAATAATTGTATCTTCCCATCTTTATCATGTATATCTGAGAATATTACCTTTCCTTGACCTCTCTTAGACATGATTCTTCCAGCAATACTTACTTCCTTACCATCTAATTCCTCAAAGTTTTTAATTATTTGTCCTGATGTATGTGTTCTTTCAACTTTATATACATCAAATGGATCGTTCCCTTCTGCTTGTAGTGCGGCAAGTTTTTCTCTTCTTAAAAGTTCTTGTTCACTTAAACCTGCTTCTAATTCATTAACATTTATATCCTCTGACATTTTAATATACCTCCGTTTATTATCTTCTGATTTCTAAGACCTCAAACTTAGCCATATCTCCGCTTGGTAGGCTAGCTTCTACTGTATCCCCAATTTTATGATTCATTAAAGCTTCTCCAACTGGTGATTCATTTGATATCTTGAACTTCATTGGATCTGCTTCTGCTGACCCAACTATTGTATATTCTACTACTTCATCAAAGTCGAAGTCTTTAACTTTTACAATACATCCTACTGAAACTTTATCTGTTGGTATTTCACTTGCATCAACAACTTCTGCATTTCTTAGCATTGTTTCTAATTGTAATATTCTACCTTCATTAAAAGCTTGATCGTTCTTAGCTTCATCATATTCTGAGTTTTCACTTAAATCTCCGTATCCAAGAGCTACTTTTATTTTTTCAGTAATCTCTTTTCTTCTAACTGTCTTTAAGTGCTCTAATTCATCTTCTAGTTTTTTAATTCCTTCATAAGTCATTAAATGTTTTTTTTCGCTCATATCGTTCTCCCCTTTGAAATAATAATTTTATAATATCATATTTGAAACTATTAATACATATTTGTATACTATTTTTTAGTATATTTCTCAAATTTACTAGAATAAAGATTATTAACTTTGCCTATCTAAACAGAATTAATATGTCAATAATTCAATATTTTATCACCTTAATTTATCCTTATTTATAGAAATTATTCTAAAATTCTAAAATTAAGTGCTAAAACACCTTAAAACTAGT
>JBOFRC010000051.1:0-14787 GCA_051650825.1 Sarcina sp.
AAGTATTAAAAGAAATAATATCTACTTAGAAATTAAAAGTAGTATTATATAATTTTAAAATAAAAAAATTTTTTATTAGTAATATAATTAATAAAAAAGTAATAAACTTCCAAATAAAAGGTTTATAATTAACGTATTAAATGGTATGTAAGGAGGATAAATGGATTTAAAAATTTTAGTAATGATCTTTAATATTATAATTTGTTTTGGTATACCTATTGGAAGTTTAGTTTTTTTTATAAAAAAGAAAAAATATGTGAAAATTTATTTTGTTGGGATGGCAGTTTTCTTTATATCACAGATAATAATAAGATTGCCGATAATGTGTGCATTAGCTACAAATGATATGTATTTAACTTTTTCTACACTTTATCCTGTGTTATATGTTTTGATTTTAAGTTTTACAGCAGGCTTATTTGAAGAAACTGGAAGATATATTGGATTTAAAGTAATTAAAGAAAAGACTCTAGGTTTTAAGGATGCTATTGCATTTGGTATTGGACATGGGGGAATAGAAGCTATGCTACTTGTAGGTATGGTTAGTATTCAGAATTTATTATTATATTTATTTTCTAAGGATATTATTAAGGGTGAGTTTTTTTTAGGATATACAAAAGAGGCTATAACAAGAGTATTTGATGAATCAAGTGTATTCATATTAGGTATAGCTGGGGTAGAAAGAATTTTTGCTATGATTTTTCACATAGTAGCAACTATAGTTGTTTTATATTCAGTAAGAGTAGCTGCTAAAAAATACTTATTTTTAGCAATAGGAATCCATACAGTATTTAATTTTATTGCAGTAATAGTAACTTCAACTATAGGAATAATGGCAGGACAAGTTGCTTTTTTAGTTATGACAATAATTTTGATAGTATTAGCCGTAAAGTTAAAAGAAAGTTTTGAAAAATTAGAGGGGAGAGAAGTTTATGAAAAAATTGATTAAAGGCTTATTAATTTGTATGCCGATGTTATTTTTAGTTGCATGTGGGGGAAATACTTTAAGTGAAAAGTTTGATGAAGCAAAAGTTAATGAATCAACAAAAAATGTTATAGAATGGTTAGCAAAAGGTGAATTTGAAAAAGTTTATGAAGTTGAAGATGAAGTAATGCAAAGTGCATTAAATCAAGAAAAACTAAGTCAAACATTTAAACCTATTAATGAAAAAGTAGGTGAATATAAGGATGTTTCAAAAATAGTCATGAAAGAGAAAGATAGTAATGTTAAAGTAGTGGCAATTTCAAATTATGAAAAAGGAAAATTACAATTTACTATAACTTTTAATGAAGAGATGAAAATTTCAGGATTATATGTTAAATAAAATTTAGCAATTTAGGATTATTTTATAATCAATTTTAGAAATAGTTTGATATAAAAATTATTTAAAAGTTACTTTTATATAAATAAAGGGAATCTATCAAATACTAATTAGCATTTGATAGATTCCCTTTTAAATTTTATATATTATCTATATAAGAGTTAATACCATTTTTAAGATTATAAACATCTGTAAAGCCACTACGTTTTAAAATACTTATAGCACCTTTACTACGCATTCCTGAAGCACAATATACTAATATTTTTTTATTTTTATATTTCTCAAGAGAAGGTAATTTTTTTGTTATTTCTGCAACAGGAATATTTATAGCATTTGGTATAGAGCCTGTGCTAAATTCTCCTTTAGTTCTAACATCTATAATAAGTAAATTTTTTTCTTTTTTTATAAGTTCTACTGCTGTTTTTCCATCAATTGTATTAGGTGCTGTACCTAATATTGCATTAAGAATTCCCATTAATAATCACTCCTAATATTTTATATTTATATATTACGATATACAAATATAAAAGTCAAGAAGGTATAAATAATAAATATCTAATAAAAAATTGTTATTGTTATTTAACTAATAAATCTTGATATGTAAGTTTAGTTAGTATTTTAATTTAAAGCAAAAGCTATCATTAGAATATAAAAGTATATTCATAAAGATAGCTTTTTAATTAAACATTTTTAGAATGTCTTAGCCTGTGGTTTTGCAGATTTATTATTATAAATAAATATTCCGAGCGAAGCTCCTATTATAAGAATATATCCTATAAATGAATATGAATCAGGAAGAGTTCCAAAAATAACTAAACTAAGTAAAGCTGTAAAAATTACTTGAGTATAAGTATAAATTGAAATTTCTTTAGCTGGAGCATATCTATATGCTATTGTTAATGCAAATTGAGCTATAGATGCAAAGACTCCGGTAAGTAGTAATATAAGTACTTGTTCTATAGATGGAACTATAAAATCAAATAGCATAATAGGAATTGTAGCTACTAAAGAGAAAAATGAAAAGAAAAATACTATAGTATATGATTTTTCTTTAGCGCTAAGATATCGTACACAAGTATAAGCACCACCAGCAAATATAGCAGAAGATAGCCCTATAAGTGAGGCTATTAAAGTTGCATTTAATGTAAATGATGGCTTGACTATAAATAGTATGCCACAAAAAGCCACAAGAATAGAAACTATATGTACTGTCTTAATTTTTTCTTTTAGGAATAAGTAAGAAAAAATTATTACAAAAAACGGGCTTAGTTGATTTAGTATTGTTGCATTAGGCAATAGTAAATGATCTATAGCATAAAAATTAGCCCAAATTCCAATAGTTCCTAATGCGGATCTTAGAATTAACATTTTTCTATTCTGCTTTTCTCCAAAGCAAGGTGCATTATTTTTCTTTATTAGATAAAATGCAACAACACAACTTACTATGTTTCTAAAGAAGCTTTTTTCGAAAGCAGGAATATTTCCAGCAAACTTTACACATGCAGACATTAAAGCAAATCCAAAGGCTGATATGATTATAAAAATAATGGCTTTTGATTTATTCGACAAAATTTTACCTCCTTCGCACAAAAGTACATAAAAATTATACAAGGCGATGTTAAAAAATACAAATTTATAAGTATTTGTATAGGTATATAACAATTTTTAGAGTGGATTGCATATAGATATATACAAATTTTCAAAATACCTTAAAAATAAATAAAAAATAATAAAAAATATAGAAAAAAATGTTAAAATAGTATATAATTTCATAAGAGGGGTGGAATTATGAGTTTTTTAAGTATAAAAGGTAATTTTAATGAAAAAATAGGTTATTTTGGGCTTATAATGTTAAATTTTATATTATTTGTTGTCCTTACGTATTATTTTATGAAAACCCCTATACACGACTCCTTACCAGCAATAGGAGTAAAGACACTATATTTTATGAATGCAGTTTTAGCTATATTGGCCTTAGTTGTTATAAATATATATCATAATTTATCAAAAACTAAGGAATTATATTTAATAGTAATTTATTTTATGAGTTTAACATTAGAATTAATTGCAAAGCTTAGTTTAATGAATGAATCTAATATAGCAGAATATAATGAGTTTATATATAGTACGGTATTTAGGGCGTTATTGATTATATTAATAATTTTTAAAAGGAAAAAATTTATTGAAAATTTTTTAAAACATGAAAAAATTTCTAATAGAATATTTTGCGCTGTAATTTTTTTATTTATTTTTATTGATATGAATTGTGCTAATAACGATTTTGTTGTTAGTGAGAGGAGACAAATAATAACTATAATGATAGTTCTTATAACTGTGTGTGCTATTTGTTATAACTTGCAAAGGTGTATAGTACATGATGAGGGAATATGTTCTGTTATTTCGATAAGCTTTGTATTTTTATCAGTAAAATTAATGTACAAGTTTTCGTGTTATATTTATATGGATAGTTCGTATAAAGGAGAAAATATAGTTGTTGAAGAGCTTTTAATGTTTATGGCACTGATATTTTTACTTGCAGGTGTTCTATTTTTGATAAGAAAAATAACAATAAAATATAAGGAAGCTGATGAGAGGTATAATATATTTTTTAAATTAGTAGATGAGAATGAAAGTAATAATATTTTGATTTATAATAATAATGATGTTCAATATGCAAATAAAAAACTTAAGAAAATTTATACAGGTAATGCTGAATATGATGGTGATTTAAATGAACTTACTAAAAAAATAAGGCATAAATATACTAGTAAAACAATGGATGATTTACAGACTCTTGTAAGCAAAAAAGAGAGCTTTGTAAAGATTGTTGAAGGAAATTCAGGAGAAATTGTTAGTATAAGTTATCAAAATATAAAACCGATTCATGAAGATATTAAAAAGCATGATGTAGATGTATATATGATTAGAGATATGAGTGAAGAGATTAAAAATAAGAAAAAGGCCACAATTAATGATAAAAAATTTGACTTAGTTAATAATACGATTAATGAAATGATAATAGTTACAGATATTGATTTTAGTATCACATATATTAATAGAAAATGTGAAATGTTTTTTGAAGTAAATTATAATGACGTAGTAGGCACAAAAATTAGCACTTATTTTAAATTTAATATGATGGATATAGGCAGTGTATTTGAACAAAAAATAAAGCTACCAAATTTAATTGAAAAAGAAGTTGCCATAAAAATAGAAGAAATTGTAGATGAGGATTCTAAAATTTTAGGATATATATTTGTATGTTCTGATTTAAATGAAGTTGATATTATTAAAAAGTTAAATGAGCGTGTAATAGAGGCTGAAAAACATATTATTAAGAAAGATATTTTTACAAATTTATCTCATGAACTTAGAACACCTATTCATATAATTTATTCGAGTTTACAACTTTTAAATATGCAAAAACAAAATTTAAGTAGTGAAGATTTCAAAGGGCTGTTTACTAAATATGAGAATGTAATGAAAATAAATTCTTTAAGATTACTTAAGTTAATCAATGATATTATTGATATTAGTAGGCTAGATAGTGGAACTATTAAGTTTGAAAAAAATATGAATAATATAGTAACTTTAGTAGAAAATATAGCAACATCAGTTGTTCCATATATGAAAGTTAAAAATATAGATTTTATTTTTGATACTGATTTAGAGGAAAGATATATATATTGCGATCAAGAAAAAATTGAGCGAATAGTTTTAAATTTAATGTCTAATGCTATAAAGTTTACTCCTAAAAATGGAATAATTGCTATTGAATTAGAGTTTGATGCAAAGTGGGTTAAAATAAAAATTAAAGATACTGGTCTTGGAATAGAAAAAGAAAAGTGTGATAAAATATTTGATAGATTCGTGCAATGTGAAAATGGACAAAATCTTAAAAAGGGCAGTGGAATAGGGCTTTCATTAGTAAAATCATTAGTAGAAATGCATAATGGAGAAATTAAATTAAAGTCAGAAAAAGGTGTAGGTAGTGAATTTACAGTTTATTTACCTAATAGTAATGATGAAGAAAATGAAAATGCTATGCTTAGTGGGGATTATGCAGATATAGGATTATTAGGAGATATATCTGTGGAATTTTCAGATATAGAGATTTAAACATGTCTTTAACTTAGATAATCATAGTGATATAATGATAGGGATTAAACCATAGGGGTTAATCCCTATATTTTTTTGGAGGGACAAAATGAAAGTTGGAATTATAATGGGTGGTATTTCATCTGAGAGAGAAGTTTCATTAAAAAGTGGGAGTTCTGTATTTGAAAAAATAGATAAAAGCAAATATGAAGTTGTTGAAATAATTTTAAATGAAAAAGAAGATATAATAAAGAAAGTTAAAGAAGAAAATATAGATTTTGCATTCTTAGCATTACATGGTAAGTTTGGAGAAGATGGAACAGTACAATCAGTATTACAAACTTTAGATATACCTTACTCAGGGTGTGGAAGTTTAAGTAGTGCATTATGCATGGATAAAGATATGACAAAAAGAGTTTTAAAGTTTAATGGAGTTAGAACTGCTGATTGGACAATGGCAACATCAATAGATACTATAGATTATGCTGCTATAGAAAAAATGGGCTATCCTGTGTTTGTAAAACCTAATAGTGGTGGATCATCTGTTGCAACAAATCTTATAAAAGACAAAAAAGATATAGAAGCAGCTGTAGTAGAAGCATTAAAATATGACACAGAAGTTATGATAGAACAATATATCAAAGGTGATGAAATAACATGTCCTGTGATGGGAGATAAATTATTCCCTATTATAGCAATAAGACCTAAAGGTGAATTTTTTGATATAGTTTCTAAATATTCTCAAGGTGATGATGCAGCAGAGGAAGTTATAATTGAATTAGAAAAAGATATACACAAAGAAGTAGAGCAGATGGCTTTTGCAACATATAAAGCATTAAAATGTAGTGTTTATGCAAGAATAGATATGATAATTAGTAATGGAGTACCTTATATTTTAGAGGTTAATACATTACCAGGAATGACACAAACAAGTTTATTCCCTAAAAGCGTTGCTAGTGTAGGAATAGATTATAGTATGCTTATAGATTTAATAATCGAAAATTCTTTAAAAGTAAAAAGATAGATAGTAGTTTAAAGATTTCAGTCATTTTAAGAGGTTATACCTTTTAAAATGACTTTTTTTTTTGAAAATATTTCATATTTATTAAAGTTTACTTATCAGTTTTATTTTTGGTATAAGTTTAGGGTAATTATTATATAAATTTATATTGAAAAGTTATTGATAAGGGGGATTACAATGAGTCAAGATAATGATTTTTTTGAGGATGATAATGAGCAGGCTGAAGATACAACAGAAGATGAAATAGGAAAGAGAAAACATAAGAAAAGATTATATTTTATAATTGGAATTGTAATCATAATAGGAATTATAAGTAGTTATGCAGTTATTTTAAATAATAATATTAAAGTGTGGGAAGATAAGGTTTATCCCAGAGTTTGCGTAGATGGTGTAGATGTAGGTGGAAAAACTAAAGAAGAAATTAAAGAGGAGATAAATACTAAAATATTAGATAAAGTTAATGATAAAAAATTGAAAATTACAGCAGGTGATAAACTTGAAGTTATAGAGTATTCAAATCTTAAATTACAGTATGATGTTGAAAAGGCAATTGATGAAGCTTTAAATTGTGGAAAAAAAGATAGTATTTTTAAAAAGAATTCGTATATCAAAAAAGGTATAGAAAAAAATATAAATATAGAGTTAGGATATGATAAAGAATATATAAATGAAAATTTGAAAAATTTAGGTTTTCAAGTAGAAGTTAAGGCTAAAAATGCAACTTTAAACATACAAGGTGAAAATATTACAAGTATAGAAGGTAAAAATGGTCTTAGTTTAGATATGGAGAAAAGCATGGAACTTATAGAAAACTCAATTTCATGTGAAGTTAATAATTTAGAGGAAGTTTTAGAGCTACCTACAAAAGAAATAGAGCCTAAAATAAAAGCTGAGATGTTAAAAAGTGTAAATAGTAAATTCGCATCAGCTAGTACAGGTTTTAATAGTGGGGATTTAAGTAGAAATACTAATTTAAAAATAGCAACACAGCAAGTTGATGGTACTATTCTTTTGCCTGGTGAGGAGTTTAGTTATAATGAAGTTGTAGGCGAGAGGTCAACAGCAAGAGGGTTTAAAGCAGCTGGAGCATTTTCAGGAGGTGAAGTAGTTCAAAGTATTGGTGGAGGTATATGTCAAATTTCAAGCACTTTATATCAAGCTGTAATGAGGTCAGGCATAGAATCAACAGAGAGATATAATCATACAATGTCTGTAGGATATGCAAAGCCTAGTGAAGATGCTACAGTTGCTTGGGGATATCTTGATTATAAATTTAAGAATCCATATAAGCACCCGATTTATATACAAGGGATAATAACAGATGGAATTGTTACTTTTAATGTTTATGGAAATAAAGAAGAACTCGATGGAAGAACCTTTGAGTTAGTTGGTGTAGTTACAGGAACTATAAATCCAGGTAGCAAAAGGATTGCTGATCCGAAACTTGCAAAAGGGACACAAGTTGTTGAGAAGAGACCAGCTGTGGGAAGGACATCTAAGGGGTATTTAATTACTTATAAAAATGGTAATGAAATTGAAAGAAAAGAAGTATCTAGTGATGTATATAATGCAACGACAGGCGTAGTAAGATATGGAACTAAAGAATAATAAAGTATAGACAAAGTTAATAAATAGAAAAAGGTTTTATGAGAGTATTAAATTTTCTTGTAAAACCTTTTTATCTTTTAAACAACATGTTAATGTTAAATAACAGTGTTTTTATATGTTATTCTATTTGTTATAATTAAATATAATTGAGGTTATATTCGGTGATATTTAAATATAGAACCTAGTATGGAAATAAACAAGAAGATAGGTGGAAGAACATTATGAACTATAAAATGATATGTATAGATATGGATGGTACGCTTTTAAATTCTAAAAAGAAACTATCAGAGGAAAATAGAAAGGCATTAAAGAAAGCTTATGATGAAGATGTTCATATTATTATATGTACAGGAAGAAATTCAAGAAGTGCTTTATATTTTGCTGATCAAATAGGAATAGAATCAGCAATAATCTCTAATAATGGAGCCTTAGTGATGGATGAATCAGGAGAGGTATTGCTCTTTAAGGAAATTTTAGATAAGCAGCAGTGTCAGAAAATATTAGATATATCAAAAAAATATAAAACAATTCCCAATTTTCATTCAGTTGGGAAAATATATTTAAATTCAAAATTTAGAAAATTTATAAATGATATGTTTTTCAATAGAAATGTCCCAGAAAAATATAAGATAGAGAATGTTTATCTTAAAGCACAAAGTGCTTGGACTAATTTGTTTGATGAGAACAAAGAATTCTTTGGAAAATGTATTATGTTAGATAAAAGTAGAGATAAGCTTAATAGAATAAGCGAAGAATTAAAAGAGACAGGATTGTTTGAACTTACTTATTCAGGTAAATATTGCCTTGAAATAAATAGTAAGGGTGTTTCAAAAGGAAGAGCTGTAAGAATGTTGTCAGAACATTATGGAATAAAGCAAGAAGAAATTATTTGTATAGGAGATAATGGGAATGATATTTCTATGATTAAGTATGCAGGGCTTGGCGTTGCTATGAAAAATGGAACTGAAGAGGTCAAATCTATAGCTGATTATATAACAGATACTAATGATAATAATGGTGTTGCAAAAGTTGTAGAAAAGTTTATTTTTAATAAGGCGTAGAAGGTGATATAATCCTTATTATATAAAAATAATGTATTTAAAAGCCTTAGGCGAGTTATAAAGCAACTTGATTTTTTTATAGTAAAATAATATCATAAGAAATGGACAATTTTTAAACAGGAGGTCTTGATATATGAATCTTAATATAGTTTTATATCAACCAGAAATACCACAAAACACAGGAAACATAGGTAGAACTTGTGTTTTAACAAATTCAAAATTACATTTAATAAAGCCTCTTGGTTTTAGTTTAGATGAAAAACAAGTTAAGAGATCAGGTCTTGATTATTGGGATAAGTTAGATTTAGAAGTTCATGAGAGTTTTGAAGATTTTATGGAAAAATATGGGGATCAAAGAATATTTTTATCTTCAACACATGCACATAATTTACACAGTGAAGCTGAATTCCAAGAAGGAGATTTTATCATGTTTGGGAAAGAATCAGCAGGAGTTCCTGAAGAAGTACATAACCAATTAATGGGTATTAGAATACCGATGATTAGTTCTTCAGATAGAAGTCTTAACTTATCAAATACTGTAGCAATAGTAGCGTTCGAAGCTTTAAGACAAATAGGATATCCGAATATGAAATAGATATGTGGGGGATTGATGAATGGATAAAATAAAAATTATTACAGATAGTACTTGCGACTTGCCTAAAGAGTTTATTGAAAAGTATGATATAGAAGTAATGCCGGTGTTAATAAATTTTGGTGAAGAGAGTTATTTAGAGGGGATTGATATTACAAGAGATAGTATGATGGAAAGAATAGAAAGAGATAATGTTCTTCCAACAACTGCTCAAATAACACCTGTTAGATTTGAAGAGTGTTATGGAAAATACATTGAAGAGGGATATAAAATTGTTGCAATACATATGTCTTCTAAAATGAGTGGTACTTATCAATCAGCATTAATTGCTAAAAATGAATTTAATGCCGAAGATTTAGTTGTAATAGATGCGCTTACTATCACGACTGGGCTTGGAATGTTAGTATTGAAAGCGGCTAAAATGGCCGAAAGTGGATTTAACATCAAAGAAATAGAAAAAGAGATTTTAACTTATAGAACTAAAATTAAAAGTGATTTATTTTTCTTAAGTCTTGATAACCTTGTTAGAGGGGGACGATTATCTAAAAGCAAAGCACTGATAGTAGGTGCTTTAGGCATTAAGCTTATATTAGAAATCAAAGACGGCGAAATGGATGTTAAAAACAAAGTTAGAGGATCTAAGAAAGCTATAAAAGAAATAATAAAGAGTTTTGAGTCAGTAAAAAGAAAAGAAGGCGAACCAGTAGTTCTTATTAACTATTTAGGTGAAGAAATTGCAGATTCGTTAAGAGAATATTTGATAGAAAACAATATTGAATATTTTGAGTCAACAGTAGGATGCGCAGTAGGAATACACTCTGGAAAAAATGCTGGCGGGTTCTTCTTTGTAGAAGATTACTAGGAATAATATGAATTTTTACTAAAATAGTTGCTAAGAAAACTAAATTTTCTTAGCAATTTTTGTTTATATAGCTTGAATATGTTAAAAATTTATAAATTATAGCATAAGTACTTTATATGTATGAATAAAATTAGGTAAGATATAAATATAGCGTATTTATATTTTGTATTTTATTATGTAAAGGTTTATCTGAATAATAAAATATATATTTTTATAATAAGGGAAGGGGCGATAATAATGTTAATATCTAAATTTAGAGATCTAGTATTGATGGAGTTTTCAGAAGGGAAAATTCTAACTATTGCGTGTCATAATCACATAAGTGATAATGAGGAAAATTCTATTGAGGGTAGAATGCTAGGATATTTAACAACTAGAGTAGCTTTGTTTAAGACTCTAAGTTATAGAGCCCTACCAAAAGTTGTTGTAAATAGCATTGAGTCAGAAAGTGAAGCTTTTGAGCAAGAAATTATGGCTGGTATACAGGAAATTGTCGATGAGTTTAATAGTTTAAACTTTGATAGAACTGTAGAAGGTGAAAATGTAGTAAGTAATTTTAGTGAAGGTCAAGGTCTTATAAGCAAAAATTCAGGTATAACAGTTATAGGTGAGGAAGAAGTTGACGGAAGATGCTGGGAAATACAAAAAGATGACTTGGTTATAAAAGTAGGACAGGAATTTTCTGAACGTCAAATGATAGAGGCAATAAAGTCAGAAGATGTTGGGAATTTATTATCTATGAAAGGTTTGAAGATTGTATTAGATTATTCAAAAGATGTTGTAATGCCAGATTTAGAAGGTCATTTAGATAAGATTAAACAGTTAGAAGAGACTAATGGTATTGAAATATCTCTTGATGAAAAATATAAAGAGAATATAAAGGGATATGATAGTTCTTTTATTATTGCTATTGTTGAAAAAGAGATGATAAGAAAAATTGAAAAAAGAATAGATGAAGAAATAGAAATTATAGGTAAAGTAAGTAAAATTATTTAAGTAATTATTGGACTTGTTGAAGAATATATTTAACAAGTCCTTTTAACTTTTTGATAAAATGTTTTCTTATTATTAAATTTATATATTTTGATAGGTAAGTTAATATATATATTGAGAAATACATAATTATTTTAGGGTAAAATTCCTAATATATAAATTTTATTTTAGTAGTGTATATAAAATAGACATTATGGAAATAAAGAAATATAATTTTTTGTTCTTGTAAAAAGAATATTTTTATTAGATAATTTATGATATGTAGTGTAAAAATAAAAGATATGTAGTGAAGTGAAAAAAGAAAAATAGTAATTAATAGGTGTATGAATATGGAAATGAATTTTAGTTTAACTATGTCGCAAGAGCAAAAATTAGTAATGACTCAACAGATGCAACAATCTATAAAGTTATTACAAATGTCTACTTGTGATTTAAGAGAGTATATAGAAAAAGAATATGCTGAGAATCCTGTTTTAGAAGCAAGTTTTCATGATATGGAGAACTCTGAGAAAAAAGAGCAAGATAGAATCGATTATAAAGAATTTATAAAATACTTAGAGTTTGATAGTTATGGATCACAAAGCTATACAGATTATGGCGATGAAGAGAAAGCATCACCTTTTAATTTTATTAGCAATCAGAAATCTTTACAAGATTACTTAGAAGAGCAGATTACAGATTTAAATTTAACTAAAAAAGAAAGAGTTTTAACTGAATATATGATAGAAAGTCTTAATGAAAAAGGTTACTTAGATATATCTGTTGAGGAAATATCTAAAGAACTTTATGAAGACATAGAAGAAGTTGAAATTGCTCTTAAAATAGTACAAGGATTAGAACCAATAGGTATAGGTGCTAGAAATCTTAAAGAATGTCTTTTAATACAACTAAGAAAAAAAAGATTATTAGATGATGTTACGGAAACTATGATTAATAATCATTTAGAGGATATAGCTGATAATAAATATGCAGTGATTGCAAAGAAACTTAAGATTACTGTAAAAGAGGCTCAGCACTTAGGAGACATAATAAAAACTTTAGAACCAAAACCCGCAAGAGGATTTTATACTGGTGATGAGGTTAAGTTTATAATTCCTGATGCTGAAATAAGAAAAATAGATGGAGAGTATTTTATTATTATGAACAATAAGGTAATACCAACTCTTTCTATAAATCCTATCTACAATGAAGTGCTAAATGAAAATGATAAAGATGCTAAAGAGTATGTAAAAGAGAAAATGAATAAAGCAATGTTTTTAATAAAGAGTATAGAACAACGAAAATCGACTTTATATAAAGTATTAGAGAAGGTTCTAGAGTTTCAAAGAGGTTATTTTGAACATGGAAAATCTAGTTTAAAACCAATGACTTTAAAACAGGTAGCTGAAGCGATAGATATGCATGAGTCTACAGTCTCAAGAGCAATACGAGAAAAATATATATTAACTTCATTTGGTACTATAAAAATAAAAGATTTATTTGTTTCAGGATTGCAGCATACAAATAACTCAACAAATAATGACGATGAAGATGTAACTGTTACTAATATCAAAAAGAGAATAGAATCTATTATCGAAGGTGAAGATAAGGCTAAACCTTTATCAGATCAAATAATTGCTAATATGCTATGTGATGAAGATATAAAAATTTCAAGAAGAACAGTTGCTAAATATAGAGAAGAAATAGGAATAAAGTCATCAAGTAAAAGAAAAAGATTTTAGGTAAGTTATGAAGAGTAAAAGTGGAGGAAATGAAATCCATTTTTACTCTTTTTTTTAGGTTCATAAAATTTTTACAAAAAAAAATACGAAAAAAATTTGAAAATACTTTTAATTTGGTAACTAATAGTTTATAATAAGCTTGTGGGACAAAAAAGTTTCAAGTGGGACTTTAAATGACCAAAGGAGTTGTTTAAGTTGCATAATGTATTAAGTTTGCAAAAAAAAATCGTTCCTGAACTTGTAGAACTGCTAGAAAAAAGGTATGCAATTTTAAGAACTATCAATTATAATGCACCAATAGGAAGAAGAGTCTTAGCGACTAAGCTTGGTCTTGGTGAGAGAATAGTTCGAACAGAAGTTAATTTTTTGAAAGAACAGAATCTTATAGAAATTAGCACACCGGGTATGACAGTTACAGGGGAAGGCAAAGAAATACTTGATGATTTAAAGTGGTTTATTCACGATCTTAAAGGATTATCTCAAGTAGAAGAAAATTTAAAAGAATTATTAAACATAAAAAAAGTTATAATAATTCCAGGGGATATTCAGGAAGATAAAAGTGTTCTACCTGAAATAGGAAAAGCAGCATCAGTTTATATTAGTAAAATCATTAAAAATAATGATATAATTGCTATGACAGGCGGAAGCGCTGTAAAAGAAGTTGTAGATACTTTCCCTAAAATGCAAAATATGCAAGGAATTCTAGTTGTTCCAGCACGTGGTGGAATGGGGAAAAAGGTTGAAACTCAAGCAAATACACTTTCAGCGAATTTAGCTCAAAAGCTAAAAGGAAGTTATAGAATGCTTCATATTCCAGAAAATATTAGTTCAGAATTACTTAAAAGCTTATACGAACAAGAAGACATACAAGAGGTTATAAAATCAATAAAGTCAGCCAATATACTTATATATGGTATAGGTAGAGCAGACGAAATGGTTCTAAAACGAGGCATGTCAATTGTAAGACAAAAAGAGCTATTTGATGATGGAGCTATTGGTGAGGCTTTTGGATGTTATTTTGATAAAGATTCAAATGTGTTATCAGTGTGTTCTACTCCAGGAATTAATGTTCAAGAACTAGTAGATGTAAGAGAGCATATAGCGGTAGCTGGTGGTGAGAAAAAAGTTGAAGCCATAATATCTACATTACACAATAATCACAAAGCTGTCCTAGTTACAGACGAGGCAGCAGCAAATAAAATTATTAAAATATTAAAATAATATTGTTAAATATGTTTTAAGAAAATAAAGTATATTCTTAAAGCTTAAAATATATTCAAAAATATATGTTTCATATTAGGAGGTATTTAGTTATGGCAAGAGTAGCGATAAATGGATTTGGAAGAATAGGAAGATTAGCATTAAGATTAATGATTGATAACCCAGAATTTGAGGTAGTTGCAATCAATGATTTAACAGATGCTAAAACATTAGCACACTTATTTAAATATGATTCAGCACAAGGAAGATTTAACGGAGAAATCGAAGTTAAAGAAGGTGCTTTCATAGTTA
>JBOFRC010000052.1:0-4298 GCA_051650825.1 Sarcina sp.
CATTCTTTAAATATTAACTATTAAATAAATAGAAGTTTTTATATTGATATAATTTCATTTTTGCTTGTAGAGTTATTTAGTTTAAAGAGTAGTTTGTAAAATAAAGATAGATAGGTAGATAGATCTCTTATAGAATAAGCAAATAATATCATAAAAATATTGTTTTATTATAGTTTAGGTAAAAAGATTTACAATTTTTAATAAAATTTTAAAAGGTCAATATTTTTTAATTGTGCAAAAATAGTTTTTTGTACATTTGATGTATAAAAATACATGTGTTTATACGAGTTTTCCAATTAGTGTATGAAAATATGCTAATCTGATGAAAATGTAATTAAATTGTTGCTTATGACTTTTTGTTTTAACTATATGTCATTAAATATACTAGTAATGATAATGATTTTGATTATTATATTTAATGATAAAATGCGGAATAAGTGAATTTAAATCAATATAATAAGAGAAGTACATCTAATTTATTAGAAAAGTTTTAGATTTTAGAGATTATAATAAACACAAAGATAAAGAGAGAAGAGAGTGTGAAATTATGAAAAAAACAAAAATTTTAGTATCAATAGGCGCTATTATAGCGATTTTAGCTGTAGGTGGTTATCAAGGATACAAAACAATTAGTACGAATAAAAATACAATGAAAGTGGAGAATCATACAGCATTAGTTGCACCAACTACTACTAGTAAGGTAGCAGCAACTACTCAACCTAAATCTGATTTGACACCAGCAGAAATTAGTTTTAACAATCAAATTAATAAAGTAGTTTCTGAAAATATCGAGAATACAAATCCAAATATCAAGATATCAAATAAAATGGTAACTACACCAAAGGCTATACCAATAGCAAATGGGTGTTATGTACCACAAGGTACTTTTGAAGCTCCTATATTATTAAAAGATGGTAATTATCATACAGATTACTTAATTACAGGAATGGTAACTTCAAAAGAAAATATACCAGTTTATAATAATATATTAGATGGTTCAGGACCTATACAATACTACCCAGCAGGAACTAATCTTTTAGTTGTTGGATATGTTGATGGATATTATATCTTAGGATCAGGTGCAGGAGACGTTAGTGGGCTTGGTTATAAAAGAGATACATATGTAAAAGCTAGTAATATGACTTTAATACCAAATGAGTCAAACTTATATGCTTTAACATTAGGAGATATGCCATATACAGTAGACTTTATGGATAATGCTAATAATCAGCCTATGAAACTTTATAAATATCCTACAGATTTATCTGATGTAGTCGCAGTAATAAATCCTAGTACCTTAAATGTTAAGACAGGACAAAATGAAGCACAAATAATAAATACAGCAAATAAAATGCAAGATGTTTCATTTGACGGAAAATCAGGATGGGTTCTAACATCAAATGAATTCCCTGTTAAATATGTATCAAGTACATATTCACCAAATAACGATGGAAATGATTAATACATACTAGATAAGGAGTTTTAATATGGAAAATTTAGATAAAAGCCCGAAAAATGGGAATAAAAAACCTAAAAAGAATAAAACTAAAGTTATCGTAATAGTTATTATAGTTATCCTTATTATATTAGCAGGACTTGCTGGTGGAGGATATTATTATGTTAATAATTCACTTAATAAATTAGATAGGGTTAGTGTTGATACTAATAATTTAGGAATAAATAAACAAGTAGATTCACAACTTAATCAATTTAAAGGAATTACTAATATAGTTATATTTGGAGTAGACGAACCAAAAGGAACACCAGGAAGATCAGATACTATAATGATAGCGACTATAAATCAGAATAATGATACTTTAAAAGTAACATCTGTTATGAGAGATTCTTATGTTAATATACCAGGATATGGTATGAATAAAATAAATGCAGCATATGCATTTGGAGGACCACAACTTGCACTTAAGACACTTAATGAGGATTATGGTATGAATCTTAAGTACTATGTAACAGAAGATTTTACAACATTACCAATGTTAGTTAATATGATGCATGGTATAAAAGTTACATTAACACAAGCTGAATTAAATGCTATGGTTGACCCTCAAAAAGAACTTAACTATATATTCCATGAGAATGCACCAATTCTTACTCAGCCAGGAACTTATACATTAGATGGTATACAAGCTATGTCATATTGTAGAATAAGAGATGGTGTTGGTGGAGACTATGCTAGAACATATAGACAAAGACAAGTAATGCAACAGCTTTACACAAAAATAAAAGCTATGCCAGTTACAGAAATACCAGGAATGATTGATAAATTAATTCCTACAATACAAACTAACTTAACTAATGCCCAAATCATGGGTATTGGGGAAGATATATTAAAGATGGGAGTACCAACAATACAACAAGCAAGATTCCCACTTAATAGTCAAAGTCATGGAGAGATAATAAGTGGACAATGGTATCTTGTATTTAACCAAGCAAAAACAAATGATGAAATGCATGATTTCATCTATGAAAATCAAGCTATGCCTAATCCAGAATATGATAGTTAGATAAAAACACCCTATATTTTAGTATAAATACTAAAATATAGGGATTTTTTTATAATAAATTCTTTATTTTCGCCTAATGACTAAAATGTAGCAAAATTTTAAGAGTAGTATACAACTTCTATACAATTACTAAGTTTTCTAGGAATAATTGTAATTGATTTAATGCCTTTGTTTTCTTTGAAAGTAAACATTCACTTTATGTAACCTAAAGCAATAGTAATTATAGTAGGATTGATTATTATATTTAATTACAAACCTAAAGATTTATATATTAAAGTTCAAGTATAATGAATTTGTTGCTTAAAGAAATCATATACTCAAAACTTTAAAGATAAAAAGTTTTATCTATATAGTAGAATTTTTAATAGTCCTACTTTTAAAAAGTAGTAAATAAAGAAATGAAAACTTATAGATAATTAGGGCTTAGTATTTAGATATAGAAAAAGTCTAAACAAAATTGTCCCTGTCTTTATTGTTTTAAAAGTATATAAGGTATAAAAGGGTGATAATTTAATATTTTAATAAAGTGAGTGTGAATTTTATGAAAAGGACAAAAATTTTAATAGCAATAGGAGTGATTGTTGCTGTTTCAGCTTTAGGTGGATATAAGCTAACGCATTTAGCTAAAAAGCCAAAAGTACAAAATCATATAGTGTTAGCGGACTCTACAGGGCCTACACTAGCACAAAGAGAAGCCAAGCTTAATGCACAGTTAGATAAAGTAGTTATTGATAATGTCGAGAATACTGATCCTAATATAAAAATATCATCTAGGATGTCAACTACTCCAAAAGAAATGCTGATAGCAAATGGATGTTATGTACCACAAGGAACTTTTGAAGCTCCTATATTATTAAAGGATGGTAATTACCATACTGATTACTTAATTACAGGAATGGTAACATCAACACAAAATATACCAGTTTATAATAATATATTAGATGGTTCAGGTCCTATTAAGTCCTATCCAGCAGGAACTAATCTTTTAGTTGTTGGATATGTTGATGGATATTATATCTTAGGATCAGGTGCAGGAGATGTTAGTGGACTTGGTTATAAAAGAGATACATATGTAAAAGCTAGTAATATGACTTTAATACCAAATGAGTCAAATTTATATGCTTTAACTTTAGGAGACATGCCTTATACAGTTGATTTCTTGAAATATTCAAGTGATCAACCAATGAAACTGTATAAGTATCCAACTGATTTATCAGATGTAGTAGCTACTATAAATCCTAGCCAATTAAGTACAAATGGAGCACTTAATAAAGCACAAGTTATTAATACAGCAAATAAAATGCAAGATGTAGTTTATGATGGAAAATCAGGATGGGTATTAACGTCAGATGAATTCCCAGTTAGTTTTGTTTCTTCTTCAGTAAATTCATCAAATAACGATGGAAATGATTAATAGTAGGTTAAGATGAGGAAGGAGATAAATTAAATGGCGAATATACAAAATGGTTCATCTAGAGGACCGAAAAGAAATAAAAGAAAAATTATTGTAATAGTTATTCTTGTTATATTAGCAGGACTTGTTGGTGGAGGATACTATTATGTAAATAATACACTTAATAAATTAGATAGAGTACAAATTAATACTAAAAACTTAGGTATTAATAAGAATGTAGACTCAGAGCTTAGTAAGTTTAAGGGAATTACTAATATAGTTATATTTGGAGTAGACGAACCAAAAGGAACACCAGGAAGATCAGATACTATAATGATAGCGACTATAAATCAGAATAATGATACTTTAAAAGTAACATCTGT
>JBOFRC010000053.1:0-1144 GCA_051650825.1 Sarcina sp.
TTAATTACGCTATTATTGTAGTAACAACTCCTGAACCAACAGTTCTTCCACCTTCTCTGATAGCGAATCTTAATCCCTCTTCCATAGCGATTTGAGTGATTAATTCAACGTCCATATCGATGTGGTCTCCAGGCATAACCATTTCCATTCCATCTGGAAGTTTGATTGATCCTGTAACGTCTGTTGTTCTGAAGTAGAATTGTGGTCTGTATCCATCAAAGAATGGAGTATGTCTTCCACCTTCTTCTTTTTTAAGTACGTATACTTGACCTATGAATTTTGAGTGTGGTTTGATTGATCCAACTTTAGAAAGAACTTGACCTCTTTCGATTTCTGTTCTTTGAACACCTCTTAATAATGCTCCTATGTTGTCTCCAGCTTGAGCTTCGTCAAGTAACTTTCTGAACATTTCTATTCCTGTTACTACAACTTTTCTGCTTTCTTCTGCTAATCCTACGATTTCTACTTCGTCTGATACGTGAAGAACTCCTCTTTCAACTCTTCCTGTTGCAACTGTTCCTCTACCTGTGATTGTGAATACATCCTCGATTGGCATTAAGAAATCAAGATCTGTAGCTCTTTCTGGTGTAGGAATATAAGTATCAACTGCATCCATTAACTCTAAGATTGGTGCTATTGCAACTTCATCTGTTGGGTTTTCTAATGCTTTTAATGCTGATCCTTTTATTACTGGAATATCGTCTCCTGGGAAGTTGTACTCGCTTAATAACTCTCTTACTTCCATTTCAACTAATTCTAATAACTCTTCGTCGTCAACCATATCAGCTTTGTTTAAGAATACTACTATGTGGTCAACTCCAACTCTTGATGCAAGAAGGATATGCTCTCTTGTTTGAGGCATTGGACCATCTGCAGCTGAACATACAAGGATAGCTCCATCCATTTGAGCTGCTCCTGTGATCATGTTTTTAACATAGTCTGCGTGACCTGGACAGTCAACGTGAGCGTAGTGTCTGTTTTCTGTTTCGTACTCAACGTGAGCTGAGTTGATTGTGATTCCTCTTTCTTTCTCTTCTGGTGCTTTATCTATCTCATCATACTTGAAAGCTTCAGCTCCACCTCTTTGTGCTAAAACTGATGTTATAGCAGCTGTTAATGTTGTTTTACCGTGGTCAACGTGACC
>JBOFRC010000054.1:0-37534 GCA_051650825.1 Sarcina sp.
ACTACATAACTTATATTTTTCTATCATATCTTCTGGTAAGTTATCATTTATATAAATTTCTTTTAAAACGTTATTTATAAGTTTCACTAAAACTTTACTATTTAAATTTCCTTTTAGGGGATATATAGGCACAATTTCACTCTGTATAGCTTCGGTGCATGCTAATATAGGATTCATCACCTCTATATTTTTACCTACTTTTTTGAAAGTTCCCATAAGATCATATTCTGCTCCAACAGTAAAACTCTTAGAAATATATCTTTGATTAAACCATTTACCTATAATCTTATAGTTACCATGTCTAAATTGTATAGTTGTAAGGGTCATATTATTCTTTACTCTTATAATTCCTTCAATGGCAATTACTGTACATTTTAAAACTGCTTTTTCTTTTTCAAATTCTTCATTTAATTCAAGTTCACTAGTCATAAAATCATAATCTCTTGGAAAGTATAAAAGTAAATCTAATATTGTAAAAATACCACATTTATTTAATTTTTCTTGAAGTTTCTCTCCTACACCTTTCAATATAGATACTTCGCTATATATATTCAAAATTAATCCTCCTCATATAGAAAAAAGAAGCGATATAATCGCTTCCTATATTTTTCTTTTTTACATATTCACAAAAATACGTAGATATATTTCATACTAAAAATTAAGATAGAGTATATCTCTATCTTAATGTAAATTTATATTTATTCAACAGAAATTATAAAGTAGTATAATGGTTGATTACCTTTATAACATTGTATATCAAACTCTTCATATTTATCTTCTAATTCTGCTACTAATTCTTCTACTTTAGTTTCATCACAATCTGCGCCATAGAATATAGTTATAAGCTCTGAATCTTCATCAGTCATATTTTCTATAAGATCTTTAGCTACATCGTACTCTGAACTACCAACTTCTTTAATTTTACCTTCTAGAAGTCCAAGAATATTACCTTCTTTAATTTCTATTCCATCCATTTCAGTATCTCTTACAGCATAAGTAACAGATGCTGATTTAACACTCTTTATAGCCTCATTTAAAGTTTCAACATTCGCTTCAACTTCTGCTGCTGGATTAAACATTGTAACAGCTGTTATTCCTTGCGGAACTGTAATTGTAGGTATAACTATTATTTCTTTCTCAGATACTTCTGCTGCCTGATTTGCTGCCATTATTATATTTTTATTATTTGGTAATACAAATATATACTCAGCATTAATTTTTTCAATAGCATCTAAAATATCCTGAGTGCTTGGGTTCATAGTTTGACCACCTTCTATAACGTAATCAACACCTAAATCTCTAAAGATTTCTGTTATTCCTGTTCCCATAGCAACAGATACAAAACCAAACTTTTTGATTTCATCAACAGACTCAACTTCATGTGCTAAAACTTCTGTTGCTGTAGCACCTTCTTCATTCATAGCTAAAATTTCTCTATGTTCTTCTTTCATATTATCAATTTTAATATTTGAAAGCTCTCCAAGTTGAACTGCCATTGATAATACTCTTCCTGGATCATTTGTATGTATATGAGTTTTTATTACATCCTCATATCCTACAACTATCATAGAATCTCCAAGACTTTCTATTTGATTTTTAAAACTTTCAGCTTTTGTTGCATCTCCAAGTATTATAAACTCAGTACAATAAGCAAATTTTATATCATCTTCACTAATAGATTCTTGTGCTGAATGTTTTGCAATGTTATTCTCTACAAAAACAGTTTCAACATGATCTATTTTAAGACCATTCTTAAGTGATTCAAGCATACCTTCTAATATTATTAAAAGTCCCATTCCTCCTGAATCTACAACTCCAGCCTTTTTAAGTGCTGGTAACATTTCTGGAGTTTTATCTAACATGATTTTACATTCTTTTACTACTTCTGTCATTAATGTTTCTATATCTGAAGCATTAACACTTCCAGCTTTTTCAGCTGCTGCTCTTATTATAGTAAGAATAGTCCCCTCTGTCGGTCTCATAACAGCTTTATATGCTGATTTAGCCCCTTCTTCTATAGCTTTAACAAAGTCTTTAACTTCAGCTTCTTCTACACCTTCAAATCCTTTAGACATACCTCTTAGTATTTGTGAAAGAATAACTCCTGAGTTCCCTCTTGCACCCATTAGAGCTCCTTTTGCCAATTTCTTTGATACATCATCAATTGATCCATTTTTATTCGCTGCAATTTCTTTAGCAGCTGCTTTAAATGTCATTGACATATTAGTTCCTGTATCACCATCTGGTACTGGGAATACATTTAGTGAGTTAACATATTCACTTTGTGATTCTAATTTATTTGATGCATTTTGCACCATAGCATAAAACTGTTCCCCACTTATAGTACTATATTTCATTCTGTTTTACCTCCTAGACTCTCACAGCTTGAACATTAACTGTTATAGCTGATACCTTTAAGCCAGTATAATTTTCTACGTTATATTTCACTTTTTGAATTATATTATTCGCTATTACTGAAATCTTTGTGCCATATTCAACCATTATAAAAAGTTCTATAGCTAGTTTATCATCTTTATGAGTTATCTTTACACCTTTTGATAGGTTTTCTATTTTCATTAATTCCCAAAGGCCTTCTGTTGCACTTTTTGAAACCATACCAACAACTCCATAACATTCCATTGTTGATAATCCTATAATTTTTGATAACACATCATTTGCATAAGTTATCTGACCTTGCTCATTTGAATATCCAATCATGATGATTCCTCCTCAACTATTCCATATATTATATTTTATATTAAATACCTCTATTATTCAAGAATTATTATTTACTGTGAAATTATGTTTATATACTATAATAATAACTTTTTTCAAATAATTTAATATTTCTCTTGCAAAAACAATAAATTTTATGCTAGAATATTATTTGTCCTATTGAAGATTTATCTTCAAATAAAGGAGGTGTTTTACATGGCAAGAAAATGCGATATATGTGCTAAAGGTGTTGTAGCTGGAAAACAGTACAGTCACTCACACAGACAATCAAATAGAACTTGGGCTCCTAACGTTAAGAAAATTAAAGCAATCGTTAAAGGAACACCTAAGACAATAACAGTTTGTACTAGATGCTTAAGATCTGGTAAGGTTCAAAGAGCTGTATAGTTTTTTGATAAAAATGCAATTGTGAAAGCAATTGCATTTTTTTGTTTACAAAAAAATAATAAACAAAAAGAGGATGTTCTAAAACAACATCCTCTTTTTAGCTATGTATTAGCTTTATTTCTTTTTAAATATTTTTATTATTTTTCCTATAAACTTAGGTAATTTTATCACTGTTATTTTCATCTACTTATCACCTTCTATAATTAAACTTATTATATATTATGCAACAAGTAGTGAAAATGTTCCTATTCTTTAGAATAAATAACTAATAATTTTCCTTCACTAAAAGATATCTCAATATCTTTATCTAAAAATTCATTAGAATTACAAAGGCTTTCAAAAGCATCTAAATCGTAATTTAAAAGCTCATATTTAGCATTTTTAATAGTTAATCCTTTTACATCATTAGTATAAGCATATAGTGATAATACATCACCACAGTTTCCCTTTAATGTTATATCATGATTTACTAAAAATACTTTAGATATATCATCAATTATATAAGCCTGAACATTATGCTTTAAAGCCTTATCTAAAAGTCCAAGATTACCTAAAAAATGATCAATTCTTCCACCAGTCATACCTAGTAGAACAATCTCAGTTGCCCCGTGTTCTAAAGCTACAGAAATAGCTATATCCGAATCAGTATAATCTTTCTCTTTAGGATAACCTATCTTTTTTTTCTCATCTATCTTCTCTTTATACCTTTCATGTATAGAATCAAAATCACCAACTATATAGTCAGCCTGTATCCCATTATCAAAGAAAACCTCAAACCCTCTATCCACAGCTAAATATTTATCACATTCTCTAACATATTTTAAAAACAATTCTTTAGATGGTCTATTTCCAGCAGCAACTACTAAAAACTTCATCTTCTATAAAGCGCCTCTTAACGCTTTAATATTTTCTTCTATTTTATCTTCTTTAAAAACTGCTGAACCTGCGACTATAACATTTGCCCCTGCATCAACAACACTCTTAATATTGTTAACACCTATTCCACCATCTACTTCTATTAACAAATCAGGATTTCCTGCTGCTATAGCCATTTCTTTAACTTCTTTAATTTTATCTATTGAATAATCTATAAAACCTTGTCCTCCAAACCCTGGGTTTACTGACATAATTAAAACCATATCAAGATTCTTAATAACATATTTTAAAACATCAACTGGTGTAGCTGGATTTAAAGAAACTCCTGCTTTTGCACCTTTACTCTTAATATATGAAATTGCTCTATCTAAATGTCTTTCTGCCTCATGGTGTATAGTTACTATATCCGCTCCTGAGTTTATAAATTCATCTATATACTTTGATGGCTCTTCTATCATTAAATGAACATCAAATACCATTTTACAATCTTTTCTAAGAGCTTTTATAATAGGGAATCCAAAACTTATATTTGGAACATATCTACCGTCCATTACATCTATATGTAAAAATTCAGCTCCCGCCTCTTCTACTCTTTTTACGTCATTACCTAAATTTCTAAAATCTGCTGATAAAATTGATGGTGCTATTTTTACCACTTATCTCACTCTCCCATTTATTATTTCTTCTAATCGTTTAATATAAAAATCATATCTTAACTTATCTATATTTTGTTTTTCAACATTTTCCTTTATACTACAACCTGGCTCTTTATAATGATTACATCCTCTAAACTTACATTCATCTTGATATTTATCAAACTCTGGGAAACAATATTTTAATTGCTCCTTGTCCATAAAACTAATGTCTACACTAGAGAACCCTGGAGTATCTACTAAATATCCATCTTCGATTTCTATAAGTTCACTATGTCTTGTAGTATGTTTTCCTCTACCAATTTTTTGACTAACTGCACCAGTTTCCATATGTTCTCTTTCCACTAGTCCGTTTAGCAATGTAGATTTCCCTGCTCCTGATGGTCCACATAAGACAGTTATGTGACCTTTCATTTTTTCCTTTAAAAGATTAATACCTCTTTGTTCTTTTGCATTTATAAATAAAACTTCATATCCTATCGCCTGTATAGCTTCTTTTATAGTTTCTTTTTCTTCATCACTACATAAATCTTCTTTATTAAGGCAAATAATTGCCTCTATATCATTATACTCGCATAAAACTAAAAATCTATTTAAAAGATCGAATTGTATATCTGGGTTTTTCAATGCAAAAACAACAAAAGCTCTTGTAACATTAGATACTGTAGGTCTTATAAGCTCAGAACTTCTTTCATGTATATCTTCTATTACACCTTTTCCATTCTCAACATTAATATCTACTAAATCCCCAACCATAGGTTTCATAGATTTATGTCTAAACTTTCCTCGTGCTTTGCATTCTATTATACCATCCTGCGTCTTAATATAATAAAATCCACCTATACCTTTTATGATTCTTCCTTCCATATTTTCTCCTTATTATAAAATTTAAAACAAAAGTTCTTACTCCTTATAATAAACATAAGTTATACAATAATGCAAGAAATCCAAGAATATTTCTTGGATTTCTTTTTTCTTATTTAGTTGATATATTTATAGATGATCCCTTAGGTGCTGGTCTTCCTGCAACCCAAGTTTGAGATTTTACAATCGCTGAATTATCATTTGTATTAGCATATGGAACAAGCCCTGCTGCTTTTAATGTTTTTATAGCATTTCCAACAGTTTGACCAACAACATTAGGAACATTTACATCGTTACTAGTTGTAGGTTTATTTTGTCCATTTGAAGAGTTTCCTCCATTATTATTACTATTTGTACCACTATTACTATTTGCACCACTATTATTATTATTGTTGTTATTAGGGGTAGTTTCTGGAGCTGGTTTTGCATCCGCATAATAAGTTATAGTTATAGTACTTCCAGCTTTTACTTGATACCCTGACCCTGGATTTTGTTGATATACAACACCATTTTTAGAAGCATCTGGAGCTTCTAGTCCTTTAACAGCGCTTACTTTAAGTCCTGCACCTTCTAATGCTGCTGTAGCATCTTGTACTGATTTTTGTTCTACATTCGGAACTGCAACCATTTGAACTTCTTTACCGCTACTAACAACAATATTAACTGTAGCACCCTTACTTGTTGTTCCACTTGGAGATGTTGATATAACATTTCCATTAGCAACACTATCACTATGTTCTTGTGTAACATTTCCTACTACAAATCCGGCTCCTTGTATTGCTTGTTTAGCCTGTGCTAGACTCATTCCTACAACATTTGGAACACTCACTTCTTGTACGCCTTGACTAACAACTAAGTTAACAGTACTTCCTTTTTCAATTTCAGATCCAACACTTGGGTCAATTGAAATAATTTCACCTTTAGCAACAGTATTGCTATATCCTTGAGATGTTTGAATAACTAAACCTAATTGACTAAGAGTAGATTTAGCATTATCAAGAGTCATACCTATAATATTAGGAATTTGAACTTTTTCTACTTCCTTAGTCCCAGTACTAATATAAAGAGTTATTTTTTGCCCCTCTGTAAGTGTTGTTCCATATGCTGGATCTGTTTTTATTACTGATCCTTTTGGAACATCACTACTTGCCTCTACATCTATTGTATAAGGTATATTAGCTTGCTTTAACTGAGCTATAGCTTGTGTTTCTGTAAGTGTTGCAAGATTAGGAACTGTAATAACTTTATTTTGCTCTTGTGAAGTATTTTTATTTGGTTTATTTCCACTATTAGCCATGCTAACACCTAAATAAACCCCTCCAGCAATAACTATTGCAACTACAACTATAAGAGCAATAACAAATCCTTTTTTAGATTTTTCTTTATTAGATACATAATTTTGCTTTGATTCTCTTTCATCAGCATAACTATTATAATCATCGTCATCATCATCATAGTCTTCATCTTCATAAATATCTGCTAAAACAGGATCACCAACATTCATATTAGCGTTAGTAGCATCTAAATCTTCATGTTTATCTAAAATCATAGTTTCATCCATAGATACTGGCTCTATAACTCTTGTATAATCATTTGAGTTAGGAGTAGCACCTAAAGCAACATCAGGATTTTCTTTGATTTTATCTAAATCTAAAGTAAGCTCCCTAGCTGTTTGATATCTACTAGCAGGATCCTTAGCTAAACACTTTAAAACTAAATCATTTAAGCTTTTTGGAATATTGCTATTTAATTCTATTGGAGGAACAGGCTTTTCCTGTATGTGCTTTAATGCAACAGTAACAGCTGTATCTCCTTCAAAAGGTATCTTACCTGTAAGCATTTCATACATAACAACACCAAGAGAGTATATATCTGTCTTATAATCCATATACCCACCTTTAGCTTGTTCTGGTGAAAAATAATGGGCTGATCCTATTATTGTATTAGTATGAGCTAATGTTGATGAATCCATAGATTTTGCTATACCAAAATCTGTAACTTTAACAGTTCCATCCGCTGTAACTAATATATTATGTGGTTTTATATCTCTATGAATTATGTTTGCCTTATGAGCACATTCTAATGCTGTACTTACTTTAATAGCAATTCTTATAGAAACATCAACTGGTAATTTCTTATTTTCCACAATAATTTCTTTTAAAGTTTTCCCTTTAACAAACTCCATTACTATATAATTTATTCCATCTTCTGTTCCAACATCTAATACATTTACTATATTGGGGTTTGAAAGCATAGCAACAGCCCTTGCTTCTGCTTGGAATTTTTTGATTATAGCGTCATTTTCCTTAAAATTTTCTTTAAGAATCTTTAGTGCAACAGCTCTATTAAGTTTTATATCCATAGCTTTATAAACTACAGCCATTCCACCTTCTCCAACTTTCTCTATTAGCTGGTATCTTTCTCCTAACATCATATTTTCCATACTATTTCTCTCCTCCAAATACAAGAACTGTTATATTATCATTCCCCCCAGAGTACTTAGCAAGTTCTACTAATCTCTTACAAGCATTTTCTATATTTTGAGACCATCTAACTTCACTAAAAATATCCTTTTCACTAACATCGTTACTAAGACCATCAGTACAAAGAACAAAGTAATTATATATACCATTTGGCACTGTAAATTGATCAACTTCAACTCTAATATTTGTACCAACAGCTCTCGTAATTATATTTTTTCTTGGGTGATTTTTAGCTTCATCAGCAGTAATACTTCCAGTATCTAAAAGTTCTTGAACTAATGAATGGTCTTTAGTTATTTTATCAATTGCTTCATCATCAATACCAAAACAAACACTATCTCCAATGTTAATTATTCTAATACATTCATCTGTTATAAAAGCAGCTACTATAGTAGTTCCCATTCCAGATAAAGTATTCATCTCTAATGAATGTTTATATATCTTATAATTGACATCAGCAACAGCTTCTATTAATAATTCTGAATCGTCGATTTCTCCATAATTGTCAGCTACAAAATTTATAATTCCTTCAACTGCCATTTTACTTGCAACTTCTCCAGCATTATGTCCTCCCATTCCATCTGCAACAACATACAACTTGTAATTTTCATTTATCTGATAATCTCCATAATCCTCATTGATTTGTCTAACGTTTCCTATATCAGTTACAAATCCAACCATAAATAAATCAATCTCCTTTTTAGGAATCTTTTTTCTTCTCTAAATGACTTCTTCTTAACTGTCCGCATGCAGCATTTATATCTGCACCTTTTTCTTGCCTTACAGTAGCTTCAATTCCATATGAGTTTAAAACTTCTTTAAATTTCTCTATATCTTCTTTTGAAGGTTTTTTGAAATTATTTTCCTTTATTTCATTTACAGGTATTAAATTAACATGACAAAGCATCCCTTTTATAAGTTTTCCAAGAGCATTAGCTGTCTCTATATTATCATTAACATCTTTTAATAAAGCATACTCAAAAGTTACTCTTCTATTTGTCTTATCTATATGATATTGACAAGCTTCTAATAACTCTTTAATAGAATATTTATTTGCTATTGGCATTATTTGTCGTCTACTTTCGTCTGTTACTGAATGAAGTGAAATGGCAAGTCCTACCTGTAATTCTTTATCAGCCATTTCATAAATCCTAGGGACAAGCCCACAGGTTGATAATGTAATATGTCTTTGCCCAATATTAAGTCCGTACTCAGCATTAACAAGTTCTAAGAATTTCATAGTTTCATCAAAATTATCTAGTGGTTCACCACTTCCCATTAAAACTATATTAGAAATTCTATCCCCTAAAAGCTTTTGTGCAACTATTACTTGCGCTAATATTTCACCAGCAGTAAGATTTCTAACTCTTCCATCTATAGTTGAAGCACAGAACTTACATCCCATTCTACACCCAACCTGTGTTGAAACGCAAATAGTATTACCATGTTTATATTTCATAACAACACATTCTATTATATTTTCGTCTCTTAAAGTTAATAAAAACTTTCGTGTTCCATCCGAGATAGATGTTAAATTTCCTATTACTGTTGGATATTCTAAATAAAAGTTTTCTTCTAAAATATCCTTTGTCTTAACTGGTAAGTTCTTCATTTCTTCAAAACTTTCTTTACCTTTATAAATCCAGTCAAATACTTGTTTTGCTCTAAATTTACTTTCTCCATTTTCAACCATCCAAGCTTGAAGGTCACTAAGGCTCATACATAATATATCTTTTTTCATTTCTTCCTCCACTAATTTTTCTTTAGTTTTATCATGAAGAAACCATCCATATATTCATTTGGTAATATAGTTATACTTCCATCACCATTATATATAATATTTTCATTTTGTCCTATAAATTCCTTAACTACAGAAGCATCATGATTTTTACTTAAAAATCTTTCAATTACAGCTTCATTTTCTCTTTTATTTAAAGTACAAGTAGAATAAACAAGCTCTCCACCTTTCTTTAAATATTCCCATGCATTCATTAATATTTGCATTTGTATTCTTGCAATATCTTGAAGCTCTTTTGAATTTTTAGTCCATTTTATCTCTGGTTTCTTCCTTATAATTCCAAGTCCTGAACAAGGAACATCTAATAATATTTTATCTGCAAACTCAACATATTTCCCTTCTAATTTAGCAGCATCCATTATTGCTGTTTCAACATTAGTTAAACCAAGTCTTACAATATTTTCTTCTATAAGCTTTAATTTATGCTCATATATATCAAAAGCATAAACTTTTCCAGTATTCATAAGTAACTCACTTAAATGAGTAGTTTTTCCTCCTGGTGCACTACAAAGATCCATAACAGTATCACCTTCATTAGGATTTAATAGTGGCGCTACTAGCATAGCACTTTCATCCTGTACGCTTATTAATCCTTCTCTATGAAGTTCATTTTTTTCGATTGAACTTCCTTTTTTGATTATTATAGCTTCAGGACATATGTATCCTTCTTCTACATCATAACCTTCTGTTTCTAATTTCTCTAAAACTTCATCATAATCAGCTTTTAGAGAATTTACTCTTACAGTAACAGCAGGTCTTGTATTTAATCCCTCTAGGATTTTTTTTGTAACTTCTTCTCCATACTGTGCTATGAATAAATCAACCATCCATTTTTCAAAAGAATACTCATATGCAAGTTTTGCACTTCCTGATAATTTCCCTTCAAAATGCTTTTCTTTATTACGTATGTAATTTCTAAGTACACCATTTACAAATCTACTTAAAGTTTTACTTCTAAGTTTAGTTAAATTAACGGCTTCATTTACTATTGCATAATCAGGAACCCTATCAAGGTATTTCATTTGATAGATAGCACTTCTTAATATATTGAGGATATTTAAATCAATATCCTCAATTTGTCTTACAAAGTTTCCAAGTATAGTATCTATAGTCTTTTTATATTTGATAGTTCCATATACCACTTCTGTGATAAGAGCTTTATCTTTAGAATCAATATCTAATCCACTCAGTCTTTTGTTTATTTCTATATTAGAATACGCGTGTCTATAAAAAACCTCATCTAATATTTCAACTATTATTTTTCTTATATTCATAATAAGTTACCTCTATTCTAATCTGAATTTCTGTTACTTATAGCAATAAGTCTTATTAATTGTGATATTGCCATAAGTGTAGCCGCAACATATGTTAATGCTGCTGCTGATAAAACGTTTTTAGCTCCTGTAATTTCATCATTTGCTAAAATACTCATATTTTCTAAATCTTTTATAGCTCTATTAGAAGCATTAAACTCTACTGGTAATGTAACTAGTTGGAATAGAACAACTACTGAAAATAAAATTATTCCTATCCATACTAAACTTTTCATACTCATAACAATCCCTATAAAAAACAATATCCATGATATGCTACTTGAAAAATTAACAACCGGAAATATTGAATGTCTAAATCTTAGAGCGGCATATCCTTCAAAATCTTGTTGTACATGCCCAACTTCATGAGCTGCTACACCAAGTGCTGCTAAAGAAGTTCCATGATAAACTTCCGGAGATAATCTTACAACCTTATGAATTGGATCGTAGTGATCGCTTAATTTACCGTTCACTAGCTCAATCCTAACTCCATTAATCCCTTTTTTATTTAAAATCATACTAGCAACTTGTGCACCAGTATAACCTATTTTATTTGGAACTCTGTTATATCTATTAAAAGTTCCATTTACTTTATATTGTGCCCATAAAGATAATAAAACAGCGGGTACTAATATAATCATTGTCGGATCCAAAATTGGATATAGCATAATATCACCCCATTATTAAATTTGTATCTCTTTTCAATATTATATTAATTTTTACTAACTTATAAAAGTTTCATACCTATTTCTAATTTATTTCCATTTAAGAAATCTTGTACTAGAAGAGGTTTTGAATTAGGCATTTGTAATTTTGTAATTACTAAAATACCATCTCCAGTAGCAACTCTAATTCCCTTTTTATCAGCTGATAATACAGTACCTGCCTCTTCTTTGGTTTCCTCATCTTGATAGTCACTACCATGTATTTTAGCAATTTTATCATCAATTACAGTAGTTGCTATAGGCCAAGGATTTAGTCCTCTTATATGGTTGTGAATTTCCTTAGCTGATTTATTCCAATCAATTTTAGCCATTTCTTTATTTAGCATTGATGCATACGTACTTTTAGAATCATCTTGTTTAACAGGAGTAATTTCCTTAGCTACCATTTTCTTTATAGTTTCAACTAAAAGTGGTGCCCCTGTTTCCTTAAGTTTTTCATACAAGTCACCTGCTGTCATATATCTTGTAACTTCTACTTCATTAGTTAAAAGCATATCACCAGTATCAAGACCTACATCCATAAGCATAGTTGTATTTCCTGCTACTTTTTCTCCATTTATTACGCTCCACTGAATAGGCGCAGCCCCCCTATATTTAGGAAGTAATGATCCGTGTAAATTAATACATGCATATTTAGGTATGTCTAAGACTTCTTTAGGAAGTATTTGCCCAAAAGCAACAACTATAATAAAGTCAGGCTCTAATGCTTTTAATTTTTCTATAGCTTCTGGTTCTTTTCTTAAGCTAAGAGGCTGAAAAACTTCGATATTATGCTCTAATGCTAGTTCTTTTATAGGAGACATAGCAAGTTTTTTACCTCTTCCTTTTGGTCTATCTGGCTGTGTATAAACACCTCTTACACCAAACTCATCTATAAGTGCTTTTAATGATGGAACTGCAAAATCTGGTGTTCCCATAAATACTATATTCATATTATTCCTCCTAGTCTATAACTTTATCAGTGAATAGAATACCATTTAAATGATCATTCTCATGTTGTATAACTCTTGCTAAAAATCCATTCGCATTAAGTTCAAATTCCTCACCACGTTCATTCATAGCTTTAACATTTATAAAATCAAAACGTTCTACCTCTCCTGTTTCACCTGGAAGACTCAAACATCCTTCTGGTCCTATTTGACATCCTTTTTCTTCACTTATTACTGGATTTATAAAAACTCTATGACCAAAACCATCTTGAGCATCAACAACAAATATTCTTTTTAATATTCCTACTTGTGGTGCTGCAAGACCTACACCTTTTTCATGATACATAGTTTGTAACATATCTTTTATTAATAAATCTATTCTAGGAGTTATTTCTTTAACTTCCTTACTAATCTTTCTTAGAACTGGATCATCATCAGTTCTTATTATTCTTAATGCCATCTATTTTCCTCCTACATTAAATTGTTCGGATTTATATCCATTGTCACCCTAATTTTATTATATACACCTTGTGTAAACTTATAAACCCCATTTTTTATTAAAGAAGAATTATAATCATTTAAGTTTCCTTTTATCAATATTTGCCATCTATAAGTATCTTTTATTTTTGCAACGACTGATTGTGTTGCTTCAAATACAAAAACTTCATTTTCAAATTCTAAAACATCTTTTATATGCTTACATAAGCCATAAGAAAAATGAACTAACTCATTTTCAAATTTACTACTTATATTTATAATCATGAGTTTAGAAAATGGCGGATAATCCATAGCTTTTCTCACTCTAATTTCATCAGCAAAAAAATTATCATAGTCATTTTCTTTAACATACTTTAATGAATAATTTTCTGGGTTATATGTCTGTATGATAACCTCTCCCTCTTTATCAGCTCTTCCTGCTCTCCCACTAACCTGTGTTAGCAATTGAAATGAACGTTCACTAGCTCTATAATCTGGAAAATTCACACCAAGGTCTGCAGCTAAAACTCCAACTAAAGTGACATTTTCAAAATCAAGTCCTTTAGCAATCATTTGTGTTCCAATTAGAATATCAGCTTCTTGATTTTTAAATTTATTATATAATAATTCATATGAATCTTTTTTTCTAGTAGTGTCAACATCCATTCTAACGATTCTAGCCTCTTTAAAATAGTGCTTTATCGCTTCTTCTACCTTTTCCGTACCAGTTCCAAAATGTTTTAAATATTTACTATTACATTTAGGACATGTCTTATCTAATTTTTTAGTTTTTCCACAATAATGACAAATCATCTTTCCACTACTATGATATGTCATAGATATATCACAGCTTTCACATTGATAAACAAATCCACAACTTCTACAAGATACAAAACTTGAAAAACCTCTTCTATTTAAAAATAAAATAATTTGCTCTTTTTTAACTAATTTTTCTTTTATTTTATTATATAGCTCTCTACTAAACATTGTTTTATTTCCACTCTTAAGTTCTTCTCTCATATCTGCTATAGTTATTTTTGGCATAGGTCTTCCACCTATCCGCTCATTAAGCTCTGCTATATCATATTCTTTTTTCATTACTTTATAATAACTATCTATACTAGGTGTAGCTGATCCTAAAACAACTTTACACCCTTTAAGACCTCTTAAAAAATTACATACCTCAATTGTAGAATATTTAGGATTCATATCTGATTTATATGTGCTCTCATGTTCTTCATCTACAATAATAAGACCTAAATCATCGAAAGGTAAAAAAATAGCTGATCTAGCTCCTATGACCAGTTTAATTTCCTTATTTTTAATTCTATACCACTGATCATATCTCTCACCATCAGACAATCTACTATGAAATATCGCTATATCATTGCCAAACCTTCCTTTGAATCTTTCTATCATTTGAGGTGTTAATGCTATCTCTGGTACTAAAATAACTGAAGTTTTTTCTTCTAAAAGCATAGCACTTACAAGATTCATATATACTTCTGTCTTACCACTTCCCGTAACACCCTTCAACAATACAGTTTTATTACTTCTCATAATTTTTGAATAAGCAAGCTCTTGGTCCTGTGTTAATTTTTTAGCTGGATAATTTTCATATGAACGTAAATCACTTCTGTCTACTCTTTGTGATTCAATACCTATCGCATTACATTCTACAAGTTTTTTTATTGTATATGCACTTATAGAAAAATTTTTCATAAGTTCTGCTTTATTGTATTTTCCATTATGTTCTCTTATAATTTCTAAAGCCTCTAATTGTTTTTTATTAAGATCAAATATATAATTTTTAACAACAACTACTTGCTTAATTTTTTCCTTATTACCACTCATTATTTTAGGTGGTATTATAATTCTTAAAGCATCTATATATTTACATAAATATTTTCTTCGTAAAAATTCTACTAATAGAAAACTATCTCTAGTTAATAATGGCTTTTCGTCGCATATACTTACTATATACTTATATTTTATTCCATCATCTTTTTCATCTTCATATATATTAAAAACAAAGCCTTCTATTGTTTTGTTACTAGCTCCAAACGGAACTCTCACTCTATGTCCTTGTTGTATTTTCTCTTTCAATTCATCTTTAATCTTATAACTAAATGGCTTATCTATAGTTATTGCGTCACTATTTACAATAACATCTGCATATAAACTCATATTACTTCACCTTTTAAACTATAAATAAAAAGGCGCAAACTAGCGCCCTTTTATAATATCAAAAATTTGTTTTGCAACTTCTCTTTTATTCATTTTAGACAATTCATACATATTATCTTTAGATAACACTGTAACCTTATTATCATCTGAGGCAAATCCTGCACCTTCAGATGTAATATCATTTGCAACAATAAAATCTAAATTTTTAGATTCTAATTTTCTTTTAGCATTTTCTAATAAATCATTGCTCTCTGCTGCAAATCCAACAAGTATTTGTTTAGTTTTTCTTTCCCCAAGAGTCTTTAAAATATCTCTATCTCTCTCAAGTTCTAAAACTAAATCACTTTCTTGTTTTTTAATTTTTTGATTACTATATTCTTTTGCCTTATAATCAGCTACAGCTGCAGCTTTTATTACAATATCCATATCATCAAATCTATTAATGACCTCATTATACATATCATTGTTACTTCTAACATTTACAAACTCAATATTAGTTGGTCTCTTTAAAACATCAGAACCTGAAACTAACACTACATTAGCTCCTCTATCTCTAGCTTCCTTAGCTATTTCATAGCCCATTTTTCCAGTTGAATTATTAGTTAAAAATCTCACTGGATCTATATCCGCTTTTGTTGGACCTGCTGTTACTAAAACATTCTTCCCAATTAAATCTTTTGTTTGATAAAGTTTTGATAAAACTATTTCTACAATATCCTCTGTATCTGCAAGCTTTCCCTTACCTATATCTCCACAGGCTAATCTACCACTTGCAGGCTCTATAAAATCATATCCAAATGATTTTAATTTTGAAATATTATTTTGCACAATTACATTTTCATACATATTAGTATTCATAGCCGGTGCAAAAACAACCTTTGCTGTTGATGCCATTATTGTTGTTGATAACATATCATCTGCTATGCCATTTGCAACTTTCCCTATGATATTGGCAGTTGCAGGTGCTATAAGCATAAGATCTGCTTTTTGAGCAAGAGAAATATGTTGAATTTCCCATGCTTTTGGCTCTGCAAACATGTCAGTCACAACCATATTTTGACTTAATGACTGAAAAGATAGTGGTGTTACAAATTCCATTGCTGACTTTGTCATTATAACTCTTACATCTATATCATGCTTCTTTAATCTACTAACAATATCTAATGACTTATATACTGCTATGCCTCCAGAAACTCCAATTACAACACATTTTTTACTCATTTCTAGATCTCCATGTCTCCAAGCATCTCATCTTGATATGCTACATTTTCTCCAACAACAAAACCGTCATTAATTTCTCTTATAGCTATACTAAGAGGTTTTTTTGATTCAACCTCAGCAAAGTGCTCAGCTCCGTCAATTATTTGTCTTGCTCTTTTTGAACTAGTTATTACTAGTGAATATCTGTTATCTACCTTTTCTAAAAGTTCCACTATTGATGGACTAATCATAGAGTTGTTCATGAATAATATCCTCCTTTGAATCTAAAATTGTTTCTTTCAATCTATCTACTCTGCATTTTTCAGCTAATAAAATAGCTTCTATTTTTGATACAGCCATTTCTACTGTATCATTAACAACTGCATAATTATATTTTGAAACATAATTAATTTCTTTATATGCAGATTTAAATCTAGTCATAAGACTCTCTTGAGTCTCACTTCCTCTTTTTATAATTCTTTGTTTTAGCTCCTCCATTGAAGGTGGTAGTATAAATATAAATACACCTTCTTTTGATTGTTCTTTTACTTTTAGAGCTCCTTGTATATCTATTTCTAAAATAACATCTTTTCCTGATTCTAGAATTTTTTCAACATTAGATTTTGGTGTACCATAATAGTTTCCATAAACCTTTGCATATTCTAAAAAATCATTTTCTTCTAATCTAGCAACAAAATCATCTTTTGTTAAAAAGTGATAGTTAACACCATCAACTTCACCTTCTCTTGGACTTCTAGTTGTTGCTGATACTGATAATGAAATTTCTTTATGTTTTTCAAGTAAAGCCTTACAAATAGTTCCTTTACCAGCTCCAGAAGGTCCTGATATAACAATTAAAACGCCTCTATTGTCTACCATTATTCGTCAACCTCTTCAACAACTTCTTCTTTAGTTGATAATCTATGAGCTACAGTCTCAGGTTGTACTGCAGATAATATAACATGATCAGAATCAGTTATTATAACAGCTCTAGTTCTTCTTCCATAAGTTGCATCAATAAGCATACCTCTATCTCTTGCTTCTTGAATTATTCTCTTTATAGGTGCTGACTCTGGGCTTACTATAGCTACAAGTCTATTTGCTGAAACTATGTTCCCAAAACCAATGTTGATTAATTTTATTCCCATTCACTTTCCTCCTTAAATATTCTACTCTATATTTTGAACTTGCTCTCTTATCTTTTCAAGTATGTTCTTTATATCAATTACTTTATTTGTTATATTTAAATCAGTTGATTTAGAAGCAATAGTATTCGCTTCTCTATTCATTTCCTGCATAATAAAATCTAGTTTTCTTCCTACAGGTTCGCTTAAGTTTAAAGTTTCTCTTAAATGAATTATATGACTATTTAGTCTTGTTATTTCTTCATCTACAGCAACTTTATCTGCAAAAATAGCAAGTTCCATAGCTATTCTATTTTCATCTATATCAACAGTTTTTAATATTTCTTTTAATCGTTCTTCTAGTTTTGCTTTATAGTTAGAAACTAAAACATCTGCTTTTTTAGCTATACTATTAACTAAACTTTCAATTTCAAAAGTTTTACTAATAATATCATCTTTTAATTTTCCACCTTCAAAACTTCTCATATCTACTAGCCCATTTACACTTTTCTTAAGTAATGGTTCTATCTCACTCCAAATATCATCTAGATTCTCATCTTTTTCCTCTGTTATAATAACATCTGGATGCTTTGATATCAGAGATAGACTTATATCATCTTTAATTCCTGGAAATGCTTCTTTTAAATTTTCAAGTGCTGAAACATAAGTTTTAGCAAAATCTAAATTTACCTTTGCAACTGAATCAGTTTTTGCATAGTTTTTATAATTTATAAATAAATCAACTTTACCTCTATTTAAAGTTTCTTTGACGCATCTTCTTATCTTATCTTCTAATGAAAACATAGATTTTGGCATCCTTATATTTATATCTAAATATCTATGATTAACGCTTTTTATTTCTATAGAAAAGCTTCTTTCTTTTCCTTCTTCAGTACAAGCTCTTCCGAAACCTGTCATACTTCTTACCATATCTACCCTCCTTTTAATCAATCTTATATTATTGTACTTTAACATCATGCTAACGGTCAATAATTTGTTAACAAAAATTTAACATTTGATTTTATAAAAAAAGGGTTTTTGGAAAAATTATTCCTAAAACCCTTTTTTCTATAAATCATTCTAAGTAAAAACAATTCATATAATTATTATTATAAAAAACTTTAATTCTGAAATTCTATCCTAAAACCCTTTTTTCTATGAATGGCATTGCAAGTTTTAATAAAAATATAACAGCTAAAATTTTCATCGCAATTGAAATATTCTTTTTATCTTTAGATACTATATTATTCAAAATATTAAGCCCTACATATACTAATATACCTATTGTTAATCCATCACCTATGCTATATGTTAGAGGCATTAAAACTATTATTAAAAAACAAGGTAATCCTTCTGTAATATCACTAAAATCAATTTTTGTTATATTTCCCATCATAAGATACCCAACATATATAAGTACTGGTGCTGTAGCACATGCTGGTATTGCTATAAATATTGGTGAGAAAAACATTGCTACTAAGAAAAATAATCCTATGAAAATAGACGTTAACCCTGTTCTACCACCTTCTTCTACCCCTGCTGCACTTTCTACATAAGTAGTTACAGTAGATGTTCCCATAAGTGCTCCTGCTGTTGTTGCTATAGCATCTGCCATTAATGCTTTTCCTGCATTAGGAACATTACCTTTTTCATCAAGCATATTTGCTCTTGATGAAACTCCTATTAAAGTTCCTAATGTATCAAAAAAGTCTACAAATAAGAATGTAAAAACAATTATTATAAAGTTCATGATTCCTTGTACGCTACTCATAAATGAAAAATCCAACTTACCAGCTATAGGTGCTATTGATTCAAATTTAAAAATGCCATTTGGTAAATAAATACCCATATTAGCTGCAACTTCTGCATTAAATAAAGCATATCCCCATGCAATTAAAGTAGAAACTAATATACCTATTAAAAGCCCACCTTTGACCTTCTTTTTTTCTAATATTGCTATAACTAATAAACCTACTACTGTAATTAATACTGTAGGGCTAAAAAAGCTTCCAAGTTTTACAAATGTTGCTTCATCTGAAATAACCATTCCTGCACCTGAAAAACCTATGAAGGCAATGAAAACTCCAATTCCACCTGTTACCGCATATTTTAAATTCAAAGGAATTGAATTTACAGCAGCTTCTCTAACCTTAAAAATTGATAATAATATAAATATTATACCTTCAACAAAAACAGCTGTAAGCGCTATTTGCCATGAAATCCCCTTACCTAATACTACAGAAAAAGCGAAAAATGCATTTAATCCCATCCCTGCCGCAAGACCAAATGGTAAGTTTGCATATAGCCCCATAATTATACAACCTAAAGCTGCAGAAAGACATGTTGCTGTAACAATAGCTCCTTCAGGCATCCCTGTAGCACCTAATATAGACGGATTTACAGCTATAATATACGCCATAGCTAAAAAGCTTGTAAGCCCTGCTATAAATTCTTTTTTAACATCAACGTTCGTCCCAAAACGATTTAAACACTTATTCATTTTATAAAGTCCCCCTAAATATTATTTTACCCAAAACATAACCTCATGAAATCCCCTTATATAAATACACACAAGTTATTGTAGAGAGTTATTAAAAACTTAGTCTAAAAACATTATCTTTAAACTTCATCTTCATTTATGTATTTTAACTTTAAATAAAAAATATTCGTGAAAATACTTCTAAAGCACCTCACGAATATTATTATATATTAACTTTATTATATTCGTCTATAATAACACGAACATTTTAACAAATTATTCACTATTTAATATGTGTATATTTTCTTTCAAACATTCTTTCAATTTCTTCTTTATTTTTTCCCGCACTAAGTAACATAAGAAGTTTTATTCTCGCCTTTTGACTTGGCATAGATTCTCCAAATATTACTCCCATTTTTTTCAATTGTTGTCCGCCGCCTTCATAACCATATGAGCCATAGACTCTTCCTTCGAAACATCTAGATGTAAGAATAACTATTATACCCTTCTCTAAAGCTCTTTGTATTCCTTCTACCATAATAGGAGGAACGTTCCCTCTACCTAACGCTTCTAAAACTATCCCTTTATAATCTGAATTTATAGCAAAATCTATAAAATCAGATTCAGCTCCTGCATGACACTTAATGATGGCCACTTTTGCATTTAATTCTTCCACACTTACATGTTGAATTTCTTTAACTTCTCTGTAAAAAAGAACTTTATTGTCATCCACAATACCAATAGGTCCAAAATTAGGCGTTCTAAATGCATTTAAAGCCATTGAATTTGCTTTTGTCACTTCTGAAGCACTATTAAGCTCACCATTAAAACAAATAAGTACTCCTCTTTCTCTAGCTTCATCTGAAGCAGCTGTACAAATAGATGCAGCTAAATTAGCCGGCCCATCATAACCAAGTTCTGAGCTACTTCTCATTGCCCCTGTAAAAACTATAGGCTTTTTACTCTTAACAGTAAGATCAACTAAATATGAAGTTTCTTCAAGTGTATCAGTTCCATGCGTTATAACAACTCCATCTATATCATCCCTAGATATAAGTTCATTTATTTTTTTTGATAATTCTAACATTAATTCAATTGATATATGAGGACTTGGAAGTGACGAGAAATTATGTGATTCTATTTTTGCATAATTCTCTATCCCTGTCACTTTTGCCATTATTTCTTCTCCAGTAAGATTTGGAACTGCTGCCTGTATACGTTCGTCAACTTTCATAGAAATAGTTCCACCATTAAATATTACCGCAATTTTTTTCATAGTAACCTCCAAACTTATAAAATATTAACCTAATTAATTAATATATCTTTAAACTCGACTACATTATACTTCATATTTCTGCTTTTTACTATTAGAACTAATGCTATGTAAAATAAAAAAAGGACTCTATTTCAACATTAAAATCACTTTTATCAAAATAGAGTCCCTTTTTTATTTAATTATTTTTACATTTATATCAAAGGCTTCACTTTTTTTACTTGGCTTTTTCTTTTGTGATAAAACTTTTTTTATCGCATCAGTTCCTTTTAGTACTATTAAACTAAAAATAGAAAAATATATTACTCCACCTTCAAAAGCGCCAAAACCAAGTGCACTTCCTAAAGAATTACACTCATTGTAAATATTATTTATTATTTCCACCCTTACTTCCCCCTTAATAAAAATAGCGTTGAATACCTCAACGCTATTTTCTTATTAATATATAAAGCAAATTAAATTTCCATCACCCTCGTTGATGATTTTTTGTAGTGTTTGTTGCATTTTGATTTGTATTTTCTCTGGCATTTTGTAAAGTTTATTTTGTAGACCATCTTTAACTAAAGTTTCTAATGACTTTCCAAAAACATTGCTTTGCCATAATTTTTCAGGATCATTTTCAAACTGCTCAAGTAATGTCTTAAAGACCTCTTGAGTTTCTTTTTCTTTCCCCATAATTGGTGAAATTTCTGTTTCTATATCAGCTTTGATCATATGAAGACTCGGTGCACTAGCCTTAAGCTTAATTACATATTCAGAACCTTGTTTATCAATATCTGGCTTTTCAAATTTTATTTCTGAAAGTTGCGGTGCTACTAAACCATAACCTGTTTCTTTAACATCTTTAATAGCTTGTGCAACTTTATCATACTCCACTTTAGAACTATGAAGTTCTTTTACAAGAGAAATTAAATCACTTTCATTTTTAAGTTCGTTACTACAAATTTCACTTATAATTTTATAGAATATTCCTTTTTGAGGATTCATATAAATTCTAGCCTCACCATTTGCAAGATTCATCTCACAAATTTCAGTAAGTCCTAAGAATTCATCTCCAACATATTTACCAATACATTCACTGACATCTCTTACTTTAAATATATTTTTACACATATCTTTAACTATGTTCATAAAACTATTTTTAAGCCAGTGACTAGGATCTAGCTTCTCAATCCATTCAGGCATATCTATGTTTATTTCTTTTATACTGAACTCTTTTAAAATCTTAGTGAATATAGTATTGATTCCATTAACATCCATATTAGCAATATCCATTATTTGTACTGGTACATTATATGTTTCTTCCATTTGTTTTTGTAATTTTTTAGTATCTTCATGATTTGGTTTAGATGTATTTAAAACTATAATAAACGGCTTATTAATAAGCTTTAATTCATTTATTACACGCTCTTCAGCATCTAAATACTCTTCTCTATCAATTCCTGTAATACTTCCATCAGTTGTTATCATAACCCCTATAGTTGAATGATCTGTGATAACTTTTCTTGTTCCAAGCTCTGCTGCATCTTCAAATGGTATTTCATCTTCGTACCAAGAAGTTGTAACCATCTTAGATTCTCCATCTTCTAAATATCCAAGGGCTTCCTTGACTATGTACCCAACACAGTCTACCATTCTTACATTAAATTTTATTCCTTCCTCTAAATTTATTTCGACTGCACCTTCACTTGGAATAAACTTTGGTTCTGTTGTATGAATAGTTTTTCCTGATCCACTTTGTGGTAATTCATCTTTTAGTCTTTCCTTCTTGTAAGTATTCTCTACATTAGGTAATACCATAAGATCCATAAATCTTTTTATAAATGTTGATTTTCCAGTTCTAACAGGACCAACAACTCCTACGTATATGTCACCTTGTGTTCTTTCTGCTATATCTTTATATATGTTAAACTCTTCCAAAAGATATACCTCCTACCATTAAATTATTATCACTATATATATATTAGAAAATTTAAAAAAGTATACTAAAAATAATTTTTTTTGAAAAAAAAATCAATTCTTTTAATCTAAAAGAATTGATTTTATAATCTTATTCGCTTTTTTTATCTCTTTCCATCAAGTGGATAACTGCATTTTCAGCCTTTATTCCTTCAAATAAAACTTTATATAAAAGCTCTGTTATCGGCATAGAAACATCAACAGTTTTTTGTAATTCATGAAATGCCTTACAAGCTTTCACTCCCTCAACAACCATTCCAACTTCTGCAATAGCTTCTTCTAAAGTTTTTCCTTGCCCTATAAGTATTCCAGCTCTTCTATTTCTTGAATGCATACTAGTACAAGTAACTATTAAGTCTCCCATACCTGTTAATCCATAAAAAGTTTCTGCTCTTCCACCTAATGCTATTCCAGCTTTAGTAATCTCATACATCCCTCTAGTCATAAGTGCAGCTTTCGAATTATCACCATATCCAATTCCATCACTTATTCCTGCAGCAAGGGCTATAATATTTTTAACTGCTCCACCTATTTCTACACCTATAACATCATCATTAGTGTAAATTCTAAAATTCTTATCCATAAATAAATCTTGAACTTTATGAGCAGCATCCATATCTAATGAACTTGCAACTAAAGTAGTTGGTATATTTTTAGCAACCTCTTCTGCATGACTTGGTCCTGATAACACAACAACTCTATTAGATTTAAGCTCATCATTTATAACTTGTGATAAAGTAAGATTACTCCCTTCCTCTATCCCTTTAGCTATATTTATAACTATAACATCTTTATCTATTTTTCCTTTTAATCCCCTTGCCACTACCCTTACTACATGAGATGGTACTGCAAGTACAACGTACTTACTGCCTTCTAAAGCCTTATCCATATCTGTATAGGCCGTTACATCTTTTGGAATTACTAAATTTTTTATATACTTATCGTTAGTTCTTTTAGTATTAATTTCATTTACTATTAATTCATCTCTATCCCAAAGTGATACTTCTATCCCTTTATTTCCTAATAAAATAGCCAATGCTGTTCCAAAGCTTCCTGCCCCTATAAAGGTAGTTTTACTCATATTCATCTACTCCTTTTTCTTTTCTCTATACTCTATCTTAATACCTGTACCTGTAAAATCAAATGCATTTCTAAGTTGATTCTCTAGGTATCTTCCATATGAGAAGTGTAGTGCACTATAATCATTTATAAAGAATACAAATGTTGGAGCTTTAATAGCAACCTGTGTTGCATAATAAACTTTAAGTCTTTTAATTCCTACTACTGGTGGTTCTTTCATCATAACAGCTCTGTTTATGACTTCATTAAGTACACCTGTACCTATTCTCTTTGTATAGTTACTATAGCACATAGTAGCCATTTCTAATACCTTATGAACTCTTTGTCCTGTAAGAGCTGATATAAATAAGAATGGTGAATAAGCTAAGAACTTAAGGTTTGATTTTAAATCAAGCTCATAATTTTTCATAGTCTTATCATCTTTTTCTATAAGATCCCATTTGTTTACTATAACAAATATAGCTTTATGCATTTCATGGGCATATCCTACAATCTTTTCATCTTGTTCTGTAATACCTTCACTTGCATCTATCATAAGTACACAAACATCTGCTCTTTCAATTGCAGCATAAGTTCTGACAACTGAATATCTTTCTATCTCTTCTTTTATTTTACTCTTTCTTCTTAGACCAGCGGTGTCTATTATATTAAATTTCCCTTGTTCTGTTTCAAGATAACTATCTATAGAATCTCTAGTTGTTCCTGGAACATTACTTACTATTACTCTATCTTCCCCTAAAAGTCTATTGATTAATGAAGATTTACCTACATTTGGTTTACCTATAAGTGCAATATTTATGATATCCTCATCAACTTCATCTTCATCAACTTGTTCAAAGTTTGCTACAACCTCATCAAGCATATCCCCAAGACCTTTACCTTGAGATGATGAAATAGTAATTGGATCCCCTATTCCAAGGTTATAAAACTCATACATATTATCTTCGTCTTTTAAATTATCAATTTTATTTACTGCTAATACTACTGGTTTTTTGCTTTTTCTAAGCATACCTGCAACTTCTGTATCTGCTGCAGTCATCCCCTCTTTACCATCAACAACAAATAAAATTACATCTGCCATTTCTATAGCAAGTTGTGCCTGTCTTCTCATTTGTTTTACAATGATATCACTACTTTCTGGCTCTATACCACCTGTATCTATCATTGTGAAAGGTTTTCCTATCCATTCTGATTCTGCATATACTCTATCTCTTGTTACACCTGGTGTATCTTCAACGATAGATATTCTTTTACCTGCTAATTTATTAAATAATGTAGATTTACCTACATTCGGTCTTCCTACTATCGCAACTATTGGTTTTCCCATTATTACGCCTCCTTACGGTATTTTCCCATTTCTAAATTAATTTTTCAAATCTAATTTACATATGTATTAATAACTCATACGTATATACTACATATTTTATCCTTTAGTTAATAAATCTAATACTTTTATCTAATATAATTCTATTTTATAAACGAATTATAGTGTTTTTAACTAAATACATATAATGATAGACATAATTTTGCTATCATTATGTTATATTACATTAATTATAAATTCTAGTCAACTAAATCCCCTTTCTACAAAGGATTTTATTAAAAAATAGTAGAGAAGATTTTTTTCTTCTCTATTACCTCTCTATAACTCTTTTGGTATATATACTTTAAATTTTGTTCCTTTTCCAATCTCACTCTCTACAAAGATATCACCATTTAAATTATTGACAATATGCTTAACTATTGCAAGACCAAGACCTGTTCCTCCTGTTTCTCTCGAACGAGCCTTATCAACCCTATAAAATCTTTCAAATATACGATTTAAATGTTCCTCTTCTATACCAACACCATTATCCTTGACAACTATTTCAAAATTATCAACATTTTCCTCTATATTAAGCCATACCTTAGAATTATTTCCTGAATACTTAATAGCATTATCAACTAGATTTAATATAAGTTGCTTTATGCTATCTGAATTTGCCACTATTGAATTTTCTATATTAATTTCACTAATGAAATTAACCTCTCTTTTTTCACTTTCATTTCTAGTAAGTTCCCGTACACTTTCAATAACCGAAACTATATCTACTGCTTCTATAACCTTTATTTGTTTTTTCTCAATATCATATAAAGATAATATATCTTGTATAAGCCTTGTAAGTCTATCAGATTCTTCTTCAATAATACTTAAGAATTTTTCTCTTGTTTTTGTATCATCAACATATCTTAAGGTTTCAGCAAATCCTCTTATAGATGTGACAGGAGTTTTAAGTTCATGTGATACATTAGCTACGAATTCACTTCTCATATTTTCAAGCTTTTTATAATCGCTTATATCTTCTATCACAACTACTATTCCCATTTCATCTTCACCTTCTAAAAGCTCTGTTGTTCTTAGTCGTATATGTCTAGAATCATTATCAGCTATTTTCATTTCCATACTATCTACCTTATCAAAAATAGCTTTTACAACTTCCTTATCCTGTATTAAAGCCTCAATTTTCATGCCCATTATTTGCTCTTCTGTAAGTTTTATATTAAAAATCCTCTTTACATATGGATTCACCATTAAAACTCTATGATATTTATCTATAGCAATAACTCCACTTCCCATACTTTTCAATATGGCTGTAAGTCTACTTTGCTTACTTATCAGTTCCTTTAAAGTTTCCTCTAATTGGTCTGCCATATGATTAAAAGATTCACCAAGACTCCCAAGTTCGTCATTAGTAGTAATTTTAACTCTTTTATGAAAATCTCCATTTGCTATCCGCGAGGCAATAAATTGTAAATCATTAATAGGTTTTGTAATACTATTAGTTATTCTAATAGCTATAATACTTCCTAAAATAAGAGCTAGTCCTAAAGCTGCAAAATAATACTTCATATCAGTATTTTTGACTAGCACACTACCATTTATAACTTCTGAGGTTCTTATCACTCCACCATTTTTCAACTTAGTTGCATAATATATAGTTTCTTCACTAAGAGTTTTGCTAAACCTAACAGAAACTCCTGTCCCATCTTTTTTAGCAGCTATAAATTCTTCTCTATTTGCATGATTATCCATATCATCTTTATCTTTATAAGATTCATATAGAACTTGTCCATCAGAATTCATATAAGTTATTCTTATAGATGGCCCCTTATGTTGTTTTATCATATTCTCTAACTCTTGAATATCATGTGTCTGTCCTTGGTCATTATTATCTAAAAAATATGTTATCATCTCATTGTATTCTTTCAACATCTTTTTAGAATGTTCTATATATTTATAATTAGATATAATCATATAAAAACTAGTCATGATAACTAAAGAAAATACAATAACAACTATAGTTGAAGTTAATATTTTTTTTTTCATAAAACGCCCCTTTGTAACTTAACTAAATTTCATCTTTTATAATTTATTAATAAACAAAACTAAGTTAAGACAGAGTTTTATCTCCATCTTAATATTAAATTATATTTGCTTATATTTTTAGAAAATAGTAGTATTAAAAATACTACCTAACAATATTAAACTGAAATCAAAATTCTATCTAAATTTATATAACTTTTCTAATTAACACTATTTTATATATGCAAATCCAAATAATCTGCCTGAATTTTCTTGATCTCTTCTATATGAATGCAAATGATATTCCTCGCTACAATTTGTACAAATATTTAAATCAGTTATATTATCCGCCTGAACTAAACTATTTAATTGCACTTTTATTACTTTTTTCAAATCAAGCATTCTTCCACTCGTAACATCATTACCATATTTACTTCTAAATTTTTCAGCAAGCTCTTCACTTACCTCATAGCAACACTGCCCAACACCTGGGCCAATCACAACTTTTAAATTTTCACATCCATAAGAATTTTTCATTTTTTCACAGGCTTTCTTACTAATATCTGCAATGGTTCCTTTCCACCCACTATGAACGGCTGCTATAACTTTAGCTTTCTCATCATAAATAATAACCGGTATACAATCTGCTGCAAAAACACCTATTATTTCATTTGTTTTATTAGTTATAATTCCATCAGCCTCCTTATCTTCTGAATCTTCTTTTTCTAAATCAACTATAATATCACTATGAATTTGATTAGTATAATGAGCTGCTTTAGTATCAAAAATATCATTTAACTTAAAAATATTACTTTTAGTTTCTGCATCAGATAACTTATACGAAACATTATTTTTAGCTGTAGAAAAATAAATTTCTATACCGTCTGCTTCTATTTTAATAAATTCCATTCCTTCTTTTTCAACTATTTTCATAAAATCATTCCTTTTTTATTTTATTATATAAGTAAAAGCACTCATAACCTCTTATGAATGCTTCACTTTATTCTTTCATTAAACTTTTAATCTCTTCCATAAATGTATTTATATCTTTAAATTGTCTATAAACAGAAGCGAATCTAACATAAGAAACCTCATCAACATCTTTTAACTTATCCATAATCAACTCACCAATGTAGTCTGAACTTATCTCTGTTAACATTTTATTGCTAATTGTTTTCTCTATACTCTCTGCAATTTCTTCTATTTGTTTTCTTGAAACTGGTCTTTTTTGACAAGCTTTTATAAGCCCAGTTACTATTTTTTCTTTATTGAAAGCTTCTCGTGTAGAGTCCTTCTTAATTACTAGCACAGGAATATCTTCTATTTTTTCGTATGTAGTATATCTTTTAGAACATTTTAAACATTCTCTTCTTCTTCTAATAGAAGCATAATCATCTGCTGATCTTGAGTCAACTACTTTACTTTCTTCATGAAAACAATAAGGACATTTCATATTAATCCACACCTTTCGCTATATAGATGTACATTAATTATACAATTTTTTTACTATAATTTCTATATTTCTCTTAATATTTTTTCTTTTAAATTGACTAAAATACATTCTACACCAACCTTTAGAACATCTTCCCAGTTAATTTCTATAACTTCCTGCTTGCCAAACCAAGAATTTTTTTCTACAGGTATAATAATAGAAAGCACTTTATAGTCATCACAATCAAGCTTCACATCTATTATATATCCTAGTTTTCTTCCTTCATTTATGTCTATAACCTCTAGATTTTTTAAATCCTTTAATGAAAATAAACGTTCACTCATCAAATTCATTTCCATCTGTATCCTCCCCCTTTTTATTACTGCCTAGGTTTAAAACCTAAACATATTTACGCATATGTTTTAATGCAATTTTTTCAAGTCTTGAAACTTGAGCTTGTGAAATCCCTATTTCATCAGCAACTTCCATCTGTGTCCTACCTGCAAAAAAGCGTAAACTAATAATTAATTTTTCTCTATCATTTAATTTTTTCATAGCCTCTTTTATTGATATTTCTTCTAACCAATTTTTATCCTGATTTTTTGTATCACTTATTTGATCAACCACATAAATAGCATCACCACCATCATGATATATTGGTTCAAATAAGGATACAGGATCTTGGATTGCATCAAGTGCAAAAACTACATCTTCTCTAGGAAGTTGTAACTCCTTAGCTATCTGCCCTACTGTTGGTTCTTTGTTATTATCATTAATGAGTTTATCTCTTATCAATAATGCCTTATATGCAATATCCCTTAATGACCGACTAACTCTAATTGAATTATTATCTCTTAAATATCTTCTAATCTCTCCTATAATCATAGGAACAGCATAAGTAGAAAATTTAACATTATGTGATAAATCAAAATTATCTATAGCCTTCATAAGACCTATACATCCAACTTGAAATAAATCATCAACATTTTCGCCTCTATTGTTAAACCTCTGAATAACACTTAATACAAGTCTTAAATTTCCTTTTATAAATGTTTCTCTTGAACTATAATCCCCACTATTCATTTTCAAAAGGAGTTCTTTCATCTCTTTTTCCTTAAGTACCGGTAATTTTGATGTATTAACACCACATATTTCTACCTTATTTATCATCATAGTTAAAAATCAACCCCTTCAAAGTAATTACCTAGTGCATTTTTAATTATCTCCAAAGAGTTTATTTTTTATACAAATTTTATACCATTTTATTTATTTCTTTTTGTAATCTTTTAATTATTTTCTTCTCAAGTCTTGAAATATATGACTGTGAGATACCAAGCATATCTGCAACTTCTTTTTGTGTTTTTTCCTTGTTTCCATATAACCCAAACCTTAGTGTTATAATTTCCTGTTCTCTAACACTAAGATATTCCATAGCTGCAACTAAAAGTTGTCTATCAACTTCATCTTCTATTAGGTTATATACTATATCATTTTCTGTTCCTAAAATATCTGATAATAAAAGCTCATTACCATCCCAATCTATATTTAAAGGCTCATAAAATGAAATTTCTGCTTTAACTTTATTATTTTTTCTAAGATACATAAGTATCTCATTTTCTATACATCTTGATGCATATGTTGCAAGTTTTATATTTTTTTCTGGATTGAATGTATTAACAGCTTTTATAAGACCTATAGTCCCTACTGATATTAAATCTTCTACTCCAACTCCAGTATTTTCAAATTTTCTTGCTATATAAACAACAAGTCTAAGGTTTCTTTCTATAAGAATACTTCTTATATCTTCATCTCCAGCAGCAAGCTTCGCTATTAAAGACTCTTCTTCCTCTTTTGTCAAAGGTGCTGGCAAAGTATCATTCCCACCTACATAATATAAATCCTTTGCGAATATTTTAAACTTTGCTAATATTCTATTTAATAAAAGTTGTAACTTTATCATAATTTTCCCCCTTATAATATCCCTCTTGGTAAAAGAGCTTGAAAGCTCCCATCCCTACTTAATTTTGATTGTGTAATTCCTATAACTGCATCTGCTATTTTTACTTCTCCATCTGCACCTTTTAACATTACATTTGATATTTTTATACCTTCAATTTTGTTTGTCATTCCATTTACAACTCTATATGGAATAATAAACTTTTCGCTATTTACAAAACTTTCAATATCTATTATTCCTTTTTCTATTATAATGACTGGCAATCCCGTAGCTGGTTCTACAAGTTCATTTCCTGTATCTAAAAAACTTCTTATATTGACATCTTGACCCTTAAATATAAATCTCAATTCATATAAAAGCCCTTTTACTATACTACGTTTTTTTAAATAGGTATAAATCCTACTTAATGCTAAATATAATATAATACAAGAAAATAAAAGCACCTTACTTGAATAGTTATTAATTGTAAAAGCCTTAGTTATATCATATGGATTTTCAGCCATTGCAAACATAAAACAAAATCCTGAAAAGCATACAGAAACAAAAAAGAAAACCCCTACACTTTTTATAAGTTCTATAATTTTAATTTTACTTAAAATTATTTTTATCATTATTAAGACAACTAAAACCTTAAAAATTATATTAGTGAAGATACTAAGCTCATCGAACAATATAACCAATGTATAAAAACTCCCAAGTATGCTTGATAAAAATATTTTCCTATTCTTAAAATCATAAGATAAAATTTGTAACGTCATAGTCAATAAAAAAAAGTTTATCAAAAAATTTTCAAGCAGCAATACATCTATGTAAATAGTCACTGTATCCCCCCCTTACTTAAATTATAAAACTTAATTAATTAAAAGTTTGTCATAATAAATCTATTTAAAATAAATTTATTGTGCTATATTTTTTTAAATTGCTTTATAAATCTCTATATTTTTACATAAAATTTCTATATAATATATAAAACAAGCTAAATATTTACAAACTAATTTTTGACAAAAAAAAATACCCTAAGCTATTGCTTAGAGTATTCTTAACTAAATTAAGATCTTCTATTTCTTCTTAAAAAAGCTGGTATACTTAAATCATCATCGTCTGATGGTTCTTCTTTTTTAGGTGCTTGAACCTCTTCTTTAATAGGTTCAGCTATAGTTTCTTTAACGACTGTTTTTTCAGCTTTTTTCATAGCTGCTGCAAGATTTGTTTCTTTATCAAAACCTGTTGCTATAACAGTTATTCTTATATTTTCCTTTAATGATTCATCAATTGCAGTACCAAATATTATGTTAGCATCTGGATCTGCTGATTCTTGAACAATTTCTGATGCTTCATTTATTTCAAATAAACTTAAATCTGGGCCACCAGTAATATTAATAAGGACACCTGTTGCACCTGTAATTGATGTTTCTAATAAAGGTGAACATATTGCCTCTTCTGCAGCATCTTTAGCTCTTGTATCTCCTGAACCTTTACCTATCCCCATATGAGCAAGACCTTTATCTACCATTACTGATCTTACATCCGCAAAATCAAGGTTAATAAGACCTGGGTTTGTTATAAGGTCTGAAATACCTTGTACCCCTTGTCTTAAAACATCATCTGCTTTTTTGAATGAATCAAGTAAAGTAGTCTTCTTATCTACCATAGATAATAATCTTTCATTTGGAATTGTAACTAAAGTATCTACTTTAGCTTTTAAGTTCTCAATCCCCATTTCAGCATGTTTCATTCTTCTTCTACCTTCAAATGGGAAAGGTTTTGTAACTATACCAACAGTAAGTATTCCCATTGATTTTGCAACTTCAGCAACAACAGGTGCAGCTCCTGTACCTGTTCCGCCTCCCATTCCAGCAGTTATGAATACCATATCGGCACCCTTTATTGATTCAGTTATTTCTTCTATACTCTCTTCAGCTGCTTTCTTACCAATTTCAGGATCTGCTCCTGCTCCTAACCCTTTAGTAAGTTTATCACCTATTTGAATTTTATGTGTTGCATGTGAAAGCATTAATGCTTGCTTGTCTGTATTTATAGCAATGAACTCAACGTCCTTTAATCCTTCCATGATCATTCTGTTTACGGCATTACTACCTCCGCCCCCGCAACCTATTACTTTTATATTAGTAAAATCTTGCATATCTACATCAAAATCTAACAAAACAATTCCTCCTTTAAAAAATATCCCCTAAAAAACCCAATACTTTTGATATTCCTTTTTTCTTAACTTTTTTAACGTTTTCCTCTGATACCTCTATTTTTTCTACATTCTCTTTATCTAAAGATTTATTTGTAACTACAAATTCTTCACTTAATAATTTTAACCTATCATATGCCTCTTTAACAATAGCAATCGGAATAATAATTGAAGAATTTTCAATATTTAACTCACTTTTTGTAATAATTTTAAGCTTTTTCTGAAGAATTTCTTCTAATAGAATGTCTATTTCTTCAAAAGACACTATACTATCGCCTATTATAATTATATTTTCTATTTTATCATAAATCCCAAGAGTTTCTAACTCTTTTTTAATATAATTTGTAATTTCGTCTACTCTAGCATTTATTATGTCAAATAATAATCCTGCTTCAAATGTAGTATCTGCTATTTCAATCTTTGCAAATTCTTTTCTAAGTTTAGCGTACTTACCACTATTTTCTATTTTTACTTGTTCCATAAGCGCTGGACTTTGTTTAGTTACAATTGCTAAGTCTCTAGTTATATCATCTCCACCTAAGGGTATATTAAGAACTTCTTTTATTCTTCCATATTCAAAATATCCAACCTTAGTGTTATTAGCGTGAAAATCTATTATTAATGTATTTTCTCTTTTATTATCGATTAAAAAAATATTTTTTAAAGCATCTATACCTAAAATATATCCTTTAACTTTACAAGAAACTCTTTCAAAAACTTTTTCAAACTCTTCTATAATTTCTTTTTTAGCAACTATTATATCTAAATCCATTTCAAAGTTTTTAACACTTTTATTTAGTGGGTTTTCAATATATCCCTCATCATTTACATAAAAACCTTGTATAATAGCATCAATTATGTATTCATCATTATTTATATTGATTTTTTTAGCCTTTATATAAGTTTCTGTAATTTCTCTTTTAGTTACTATTACCTCTTTACTTGACTTAAAAGTTCCTTTAGAATTTATCACTTTTACATCACTTAATGGTAATGAAACATACATAGATTCATACATTTCATCATTTTTTGTTGAAAGCTCTTGTAGTACACCTATAACTGTTTCAACAGTTAAATCTACATCTATAACTCTTCCTTTTTTTATGCCCTTAGAAGGTCTTATAACATTGTCTAGTAGTTCGAACTCTCCGTTATTTTCTTGTGCTAGAGCAGCTGTTATATAGCTACTACCTATACTTAAGGCAACTATTTTTTTACTCATAGTGTTACCTCCTATACTAAAATAATATATGCTAAGATATTCTTAGCACATACAATTAATATAATATCATTCTACTTAACATATCTTTATCTACTGAAAAACTCATAGCTGTATCTGACGTGATAATTCTCTTTTTATAAAGTTCAGCTAAAGCCATATCCATAGTTTTCATTCCATACTTACTACCTGTTTGTACTGAAGACTCAATTTGATGAGTTTTACCTTCTCTAATAAGGTTTTGTATAGCTGGAGTTGAAACCATTACTTCTAGGGCAGCAGTCCTACTTCCATCTGTTGTTGGAACTAATTGCTGTGAGATAATTCCTTGTAAAACAGTTGATAATTGTACTTTAATTTGTTGCTGTTGATGTGGTGGAAATACATCAATAATTCTATCTATAGTCTTAGATGCTCCAATTGTATGAAGTGTTGAAAATACTAAGTGTCCTGTTTCAGCCGCAGTAATAGCGATAGAAATAGTCTCTAAATCTCTCATCTCTCCAACAAGTATAACATCTGGATCTTCTCTTAATACTGATTTTAAAGCACGCTCATAACTTACTGTATCTTTTCCAACTTCTCTTTGGTTTACAATACATCTATTATGTTTGTGTAAATATTCTATAGGATCTTCTAATGTTATTATATGTGCATCTCTTGTATTATTAACCTCATTAATCATAGCTGCAAGAGTTGTACTCTTACCACTACCTGTAGGTCCTGTAACAAGAACTAATCCTCTTTTCTTAGTTGTAAGTTCCTTTAAAATTTCTGGATGATTTAACTCATCTAGTGTAGGTATCTTTAATGCTATAACCCTTATAGCTAAAGCAGTACTACTTCTTTGCTTAAAGATATTAACCCTAAATCTCCCCATTCCTTGTGATGAATATGAAGTATCATATTCTCCTGTTCTCTCATACTCTTCGTATCTATCTTCTAAGATTTGCTTTGCAAATTCTTCTGTATCACTAGGCTTTAAAACTTCTTGCCCTATTTTTCTAAGTGACCCATTTATTCTAATAGCTGGTTGCATACCTACTGTTAAATGCAAATCTGAAGCTTTTTCTTCTACAGTTAATCTTAATAATTCGTGTAAATCAAACATTAATAAACCTCCAAAATTTAGTTTAAGCAACAAGTTACTATGCTTTTTAGTCATAACTTGATATTCAATACCCCTTAATTTATCAAACTTATCCTACAATAAATTATAAACCAAAAATAAATTAAATGCTAGAACTTTAAGGTTATTAAATTTTTCAAGTTTTTTTTATTAATTTGAAGTTTTTAATAATTTTTTTCGATATCTTTTTTCAAAATATCCCAAAATTTATGAAAATACCTTATTTTTTATAATTCACAAATATAATAATATTTCTACTATAAATTTTTCAAATATTCTAGCATCAAAATAACTGTTTATTTGCTATTAATACTAAATAATACTTAGTTAAATATAGTGCTACAAGCTAAACCATTCACTAAATTCTTTTTAAAAGACCGTATGCTTGAAATATCCATATAAAACTTATCAATTTGCTTACTAAGAACTTCTTTATTATTTAACTTACCTAAAGCTAAACATCTTAATTCTTCACTGAGCTTTTTTAAAGCTTTCTCAAATTCTGTTCCTATTTCGACTCTATTTTTAAATGAAAGTAATATATTACGTTCCTCTTGTGTTATATTTTCATCTAAAATTAAATTATAAGTATTTCTCAAAATTTCTTCTTTTAATAAATTTTCTTTATCCTTTCTACTCATTAAATTTATCTTCCTTTCTATTTATTTTAATTAAAATCATCAAAACTCTTCAATTTATATTCCACAAACATACTATATATTATAAAAATTATAGATAACTACATAATTCTTATATCCCTAATTCAAATTTGCTATTATAAATACCTTACTTATGATTATAAATCTGCTACTTATGAAATAAGTGAAATCAATACTACATTTATAAAAATCCATTTATAAAAAATATTTTCTATAAATGGATCATCATTATTCAGTATTTTATAATATTTATACTAACTCTAAAAACCAACTATTTTTCCATCAGCCACTTCAAATGTTACTCCATATTCAGGCATAACAGATTTTGAAGCCTTTTTTATTTCTTCTATATCACTTATTCCCTCAAGTCCACTAGTGTCTTTCACCTTTTCAAAACCTATAATTTTACCCTTTGTGTCAAACACTACACATATATCCATTTTTTCATTCCCGCTCATAAGTGGTCTTGCAGTTCCATCAATATGTTTCTCTAAATTAGCTCTTAAGTTATATAATACCTGTGTAATTTGTCCATCTTTAATAAAAATAGTTATTTCTTGACCATTATAGGCAGTACAATTATATGCAATTAACCTTAGCCCTTCAAATTGATTTTTATTATGTGTCCTACTATTATTTATAGTAGCATTTAAGTTTCCAACTCCTACTAAGATAAACAAAGCTAAGCCTGATATCACGAGATGTTTTATCATTGAAATTTCACTATTTTTTTCATATTTATCATATACTAAAACTACTAGTTCCTCATATGCCATAAATATATACGTTACCTTCCAAAATGCCACTAATCCACCTGTAACAACTATCGCTATAATAAGAGGAATAAAACTTATAAGTAAAACAATTGATTTCCATAAAAGCTCTGGAATAGCACTAAGTATTACTCTTACTTTAACCTTTCCATCACTTAATAAATATCCAGCTACATATAAATTCATATAAAGCGTGAATAAAAGACTTATAATAATTATAAAACTTATCAAAAATGTTGTACCATTTATAACTTCAAAAACTAAAAATATAACTATAAT
>JBOFRC010000055.1:0-1168 GCA_051650825.1 Sarcina sp.
CACCAGCAATGTTTCCTACGTAAATCCAACCATCATATGCAAATAAAGCTGCAACTAAAACCTGTCCTAGAACAGAAGTAAAGTTTAAGTTATGTCCTATGAAAGGATGAACTACATTATGAGTATGTGGATTTTCAATGAATCCAAATAAAATTATAAGAATTACAGGAATAAGTTTTCCAACTGTTGAAACTATTTGTATAAATCCTCCAGTTTTAGAACCAAAAAGGTTAAGTAATAAAATAATAAGGATAATTCCAACAGCGATAGGTACTCTTAAATGGGGCATTCCTATTATTTCACAAGCCTGCTCTGCAAAAATAATTGCTAGGGCTGCAATAACACTTGGGAAATAAAGAATTGTTTGCATCCATGCCGTTAAATAGGATAATTTTTTTCCATAAATTTCTCTCATATAAACCATCATACCGCCAGTTTCTGGAAAAGCAGCAGAGATTTCTGTAGCTGTAAGTCCAGCAGCAATGGTTATTATGCCTCCCAATATCCAAGCAAATATACCTAGTCCAGGAGCGCCGCCAGTAGCTTGAAAGATTTGTTGTGGCTTAAAGAACACACCAGAGCCTATAACAAGTCCAATTACTGTAGAAAGAGCAGCTCCAAGAGTAATAGTTTTTTTTAGTTTATTGTTGCTCATTTAAATTTCTCCTTTGTTTATGTTTTGAATATTAAGTTTTGTAGGAAAGCACTTTATTCAATTAGTATAAGTATATAGAATTGTTTAAAAAAAGTAAATAGAATTAAAAGATAATCAATAAAATGAAGAGTTAATTAGTGAAAAGGAAGAAAAATAAGCAGAAAAATAATAAATTGGAAAAATAAAACTAAATAAAATGTAAGCAAATTATAAAGTAGTATTCATAAAAGTAAATTTAAAGATATTTTTGGTATATACTAATATAAATTATTTAATTTAAGGAGGAGTATTATGAATATAAAAGATTATTATAATGAAGGACTTAAATGGGCAGTAGTTGGGGATGTATTAAATGAGGAAAAATACGCTTATAAAATATTAGAAAATTTCAGAAATAAAGGACAAAAAGTTGTAGGGGTATCTCCATATAGTAAAAGTGGGGAAGTATATAAGAGTTTAGAGGAAATTGATTATAATATTGAAGGGGTAAATCTTTGTATAAATCCAAAGGTT
>JBOFRC010000056.1:0-5997 GCA_051650825.1 Sarcina sp.
AACTTATTTAATCGGTACACCTGTAGTATTAACTCTCATTTTGGATCGTCTTATTATTTTAAAATCATCAAAAAAACTTTTCAGTACCTATTTAATAGAACTTATTATTTTATTAATACTTGGATTAGTAGGACTAAAACAATCTTTTAATACTACCCCTAGATTAATTTTTGTATCTACCTCCTCATATCAGCCACAGATTCCATTTAATATTTCTACTATTATAGCTTCAATTATAGCTTTAATAGTGTGTCTAATAATTCCTTTTATAATAATATTATCTAATTTTAAAATTTTAAAGAAACTTAAAAATACTTAATTGTAATTATTATCAGAATCAAAACTTAAAATATTTGATAGTCTTCAAATAAATTTTGATAAACAGTTTGTTTTGTAAAAAAAATCCAAAAAAAACTTAGAACATCACAATAATTGAGTCTCTCCTTATAATATAGTATAATTTTAATGGATATTAAATATTATATAATATTTAATATCCTTAGTTGTAAAATTAAATTTTTAAATATGAGGTGTAGAATGCAAAAAATAACATTAAATAATAATAGAACTATAAGTTATAAAAGAGAAGGTAATCTACTTGGGGAAACTATAGTCTTTGTTCATTCATTCTTATGGAATAAAGATATGTGGAAAGAACAAGTCGAAAAACTTAAAAGTGAATATGATTGCATCACTATTGATTTATGTGGACATGGTGACTCAGATATTAATAATGCTCCTTTAACTTTAAGGGATTTAGCTAATGATGTCTTAGATGTAATTGATGAACTAGGAATTTTATATTTCCATTATATTGGACTATCAGTTGGTGGAATGCTTGTTCCTTACATAAACGATATGTGTAATAGGGTTGAAAGCTTTATTATCATGGATAGTTACTGTGGAATTGAACCAACTAATAAAAAAGAATTATATCTTAATTTAATTAATAAAATTGAAAAACAAAAAACAATAAAATTAGAAGATGCAAAAATAATAGCACCAATGTTTTTCAGTGCAAAAAATATTGCTAGTGTAAATAATTTAGTTGATAATTTTGTAAACAATCTTGTAAATATTCCACAAACAAATATACAAACAATCTGTAATATGGGTAGAGCAATTTTTGAAAGAGAAAATTCTCTTGATTTACTTAAAAAAATTTCTGTTAAAACATCATTTATAGTTGGAGATTCTGATATCTGTAGACCTAAAGAAGAGTCTGAAGAAATGTCTAAACTTCTTACAAACTCTCACGTATTTATAGTCGAAAATGCTGGTCATATTTCTAATATAGAAAACCCACAACGAGTAAATCAAATACTTACTAGATTATTTGATGTAGATGAATATTCTGAAAAAAGAAATCATTTCTTTATCTAAAAATTTAAATTTATTTAAGAAGAGGCTGTATGACTAAAATGCGTTCTCTTCTTTCTTTTTCTATATAATAGGAAACTTATAATAATAAGTACTATTGCTACAAAGATACTTATTATAGATACAAATTCTATTCTTTGCAAATTATAAGTTCCTAGTGTGTATATTTCATTAGTAATATAATACTCCTGAAAATTAGCCATATTATAGGGCATAAAATTAAGTATAAAATATCTTAATTTCATATCTAATTTACTCGGGACTATTAACATTAAAACCCACATAAAAGAAATTAAAACACCTGCTGGTAAAATTTGTTTTACACTAATAGTTAAAATATAAATAATACTTACTAACAATAAAATAGCACAAAACCCAAGAAACAAATTTATTATATATTGTTCTAAAAAAGTAATATCTATTATCGAAAAAAAATATTCTAAAGAGCTTTGTATCTTTAAGTCAAAACCTTCAACACCATAAATTATAAAATTTATTACAGAAAAAATTATTACTCCTGCTATATATATAATATTACTTATTAAATATCCCGTAAAAATTCTTGCTATAAGCAAGCTTTTTCTGCCCTTTTTAGTAGTTAAATAAAGTTCCTCTATTTTAATTTTAGGGTCTTCGCTAAATAATCCAATCAAAAGAATAGATATCATTATAGCTATTAAAATAACTAACTCTTCTAATCCTTTATTTATATTTAACCACCCCTTAGCATAACCAAATTCTATAGTTTCTTCTAAATTCACATTGCTTAGTAAATATTCTTTTTGATATTGTGAATATTTTAAAGGTGATTTATCTATAATATTTATTATATTTTCAAATCTTAGCTCATAAAATTTTTCTATATCTTTATTTGTAATCTCATCCATTTTTAATGTTGGATAATTTGCTAAAACTATTCTAACTAAATTTAAATTATACAAATATTTACTTGTATCAGTTCTATTTATAACGTTTTCTAAATTCTCTTTATTTAAAACCACTCTATGCTTTTTTGATTCCCTTAAATTTTCCATTGCACTAATTTCTAAATTTCCCGCTCTATCTAAAACTTTATAATCTGCTAAATATTCTACGCTTTTAAAAATAGCAAAAGTTACTAAAATTAATAAAATAACATTTAATGTTGTCTTATTTAAAATTCTTTTAAATTCTACTCTTATAACATCCTTCATTATCTTTCTCCTAATTCTATTACCACATAATATAATACTTTCTTCTATGGCAATTTATATTTCTTATATGATCTAATAGTTAAAAATCTAATTATTCCCATATAGACAATAAATAAGAATAAAACTATTAATGAATATGGAATCATTACCTCACCTACAAAATAAAAGATTTCAAAATCAGCTAAATTAGATGTTGTAAAATGTGTTGAAAAAAATATAGGATTAAGTTGTAATATCATAGGATTAGTAGTTTGTGTAAGCTTTATTAACAAACATATAAATAAAAGATTTGTAATTGTACTAAGTTTATAATTTGTAATTTTAAGTGATATTAACATTATTAAATTGCTTATAATTAAAGTGCTAAGTAGTCCCATAAATAATAATATAACTAGCCCCTCACACAGATTTATAGTATAAGGACACAAGTTCCAAAATATTTGTGCTGATAAATTAAGCCCATCAAAACCTGCAACTAAACTTATAACTATAAATAAAGAAAAAATAAATATAAAATATATGCTTATAGCAAAAATATTTCCTGCTATTATTCGAGCATTCATATTTACTCTCCTACCTAAAGTTGCTGAAAGCGATAATTCCTCTATTCCATTTACACTATTTTTAGAAAATAAACTACTTAAACAAAATACTATAACTAATAACACTACCCAGTATTTTTCTCCATATGAATAAATAAAATGTTCTATTCCTTCTTCATATCCCACACTAAAAGGAGTATCTATTTTATCAATAAGCTTATTAATTTTCTCTTTTTGCTTATCGGTATAAGGTATAATTCCTACATTTTCATTTCTATTTTGAATAGTTTCTTTAACAGTTGCTTTATACTTATTATAAAGTTGCACTTCATCACTTAAAAATTCATAGTCTAAATCCATATAAAAACTTCCCATATCTGAGCCATAATTCACAAAATTAATAAAAAAATTGGGGTATTTATATTTAATATAAGGCTGTAGATTAGTTTTATAAACTTCTTTTTCTTTACTAGAATTATACTTTGCGACTAATAAGTTTAAATATTCTTGATTCATAATTCCTTTAATATCTTTTGCCTCTTCTCTTAAAACCTTATATGACCTTATTCCTGTAATAACTTCACCATTATTTTTAACTGTATTATTACTAGAGTGATTAATCATAATCAAATATGGTATAATACAAATTCCTATCATTATAATAACTGCTAAAATACTAGTTTTATTCCATAACTTTTTCACCTCATAATAAACTTGTCTAATCATTCCCACCTACTTCAAATAGTTTTCACCATCATGTATTACTTTCCAGATATTTTTTTCTTTAACCATTATTAGATATTTATAACTATTATTTGTATCTTCATATTCATGGACATAAATATTTTCATTTTCATAACCATTTGCAACGCCTTTATCCTCATTATCATAAATTTTATTAATTCTCGGATCTATACAAGTATCGTTATCAATTTTAGCAAGAGCTATCTCATTACTTCTATCTATATCAAGCTTTTTAGCAAGATAATCATATACTATATTAAAAATTATTTTATATTCCTCTTTATTAAATTCAGGTCTATTTTCACTTTGTCCTAAAAGGTCTTTATCATTATATGAAATTGCAGACATTGAACCATTCTCTATTTTTATATTCTTCTTTCTAAATTCTCTCATCTGTGTAAGTTTTTTATCTAGCTCACTATCCTTTTGATCTTCTGGTAACCTTTCTATCTCCCCATTAGTAAGAGGTGCTCCGCCCCCTTCTATTACATTATTCTTATTAGTACAACTAATAAAACTAGTTGTTAGTGTCATCATAGCTATAGCAGTAAATAAAAATTTCTTTCCCTTCATAAATATTCCTATCTCCTTTCCATCACAATTCTACTTTTTTAAATGCAAATATACATATAATAATCTTCTAAAGTTGCCTCTACAGACCTATTTTTTATACCTTCAAACATATCACCAACATATCTTACTCTTAGTTCTTCTCCTGCCTGTTTTATTCTTATAATTTGTCTTTCTTCATTTAAAATATTAAATGTTTTTTGATCCACAACACACTCCCAAACTAATCCTTCTACACTCTCTACAAGTACATCAACTTTTGCATTTTCTATAATTTCTCCATGTTTAATAACTATAAGGTTATTTGCTATTGCCTCTATATCAGAGACTATATGAGTTGATAAGATAACTATTTTCCCTTTAGACATAGCACTAATTATATTTGAAAACCTTATTCTTTCTTTAGGATCAAGACCTGCTGTTGGCTCATCTAAAATAATAATTTTCGCATCATTTATAATTGCCTGAGCTATTCCAAGTCTCCTCTTCATTCCACCTGAAAATGTGCTTACTTTTTTATTAGCAACATGAACTAAATTCACAAATTCCAAAATTTCTGGAATCTTCTTTTTTAATTCTTTTCTACTCATACCTTTTAAAGTTCCCATATAATCTAAAAAATCTTGTGCAGTAAAACTTGGAAAAACACTATAATCTTGAGGCATATATCCAAGTAGTTCTCTATACTTATCATCTAATTTTAAAATATCCTCTCCATTAAAAGTTATATTTCCACTTGTTTGAAAATCTACGGTTGTTAAAATTCTCATAAGCGTACTTTTTCCAGCACCATTCTCTCCTAAAATTCCATATGTTCCTTCTTTTAAAACTATATTAATATTCTTTAAAGCTTCTTTTGTTTTATATTTTTTATATAAGTTCTCCATTTTCAGTTCCATAGCTCCCCTCCATTCTCAAAATAAAAATACCTTGTGTTGATTTTATTTTATCAACACAAGGTATTTCAAACTTTAAGATAATCTTGTTAATTTATTGAGATTTTATGTAGTTTATTAGTTTTACAAATTACATATTTTTTTGAATTATTCAAAAAAAAGTTTATAATGAATATTATAAAAAATAAAGGAGATTAAATTAGATGATTTTATCAAATAAATTGCACAATACACTTAGTAAAATCTTAACTTTAATTGCTATAGCTTCATTTATTTATGCACTTTATCTTGCCTATTTAAAAAGCTTTTCTTCAAGTATTCAGGCTCTCCTTTTAACTCTATTTTGTTGCATATTTTTATTTATTGATAAAAATAGAAGACTATAAATAAAATAGATATAAAGTAGAAAGACTTTTTTATATAAATCACTATAAAGATTATTGCTTTGTAAAAAACTAACTTTATGTCCGAATTAGTTTTTTACAAAAACAAAGGCTATGAAGAAACTTAAATAATTTTTAATTTCCTCATAGCCTTATTTTATTAAAATATTATATTAATTTATTAAAACATTATAGTAACTCCAAGTCCAACAACACATCCTAGAACTCCAGCTATAATCATTGAATTTCTTTTTCCAAATCTTGAATTTATGATAACTTTTATTTTCTG
>JBOFRC010000057.1:0-1428 GCA_051650825.1 Sarcina sp.
TGCTGTGGACTTTGATGTCGGAGGGTACTCGTTTATATCAAAGTTGTGATGTGCTCCATTTTAAACAAAGAAATATTGAATTTAATGATCCAGAAACAACACACGGAAGTTTGTATTTCGTGTTTTCCCAACAAACCGCCAGGACGAGCATGTTTTGAAAATATATGTGAATGCACCACTCAGTTTTACTTGTACTTTGTTTTTGATATTACAGTAAAAGCTATAATGTATTGGACTCTATTCGACTCAAGTGAATTAAACAGGACCTGGTGAGAGGTCACTCACTCATTACATTTGTTTAAAATAAATGGCGATCTAAAGATAATGCCTAGTGGGAAATGTTTTAACCATGCCGCTATTCTGGGAAAATAATACAAGAAATATGGTCGCAGTCGTTGCACTTTATGACCTACCCATTTTCTACCACCTGTTTGACCCGTGGGAACCTTCACGCTTCAAAATTTAATACATTCATAACGTTTCCTACTAAAGAAAACCCTGGTATACGCCTCTCTATTCATTTCATCCAATATATGGACTTCAATGAAACAAAATCACTCCTAAAATCCAACACCTGTAAAAACAGGACAAATATCCGGGAAAGGAATAGGAATGAACGAAGTGTGTGAAAGGAAGTGTCGCCCCGTTTCACAACACTGAAATAGAAAACGCTGAGATCAGAAAACGTGTGTTGTTCTAAAGGGCATGGACAAACAACGTATTATGTCATTTAACTTAATTTCCACGTTTGGAGTTAGCTCTGAATTCTCGGATCTTCTTTCTTTTTTACACTTAGAAAATATCAAAAACACCATGAGCGGTGAAATAAATTGTGCTATTGTGCTGTAGAGCACAATAGCACAATAGCACAGAAATAGCACAGAAATAGACAAATAGACAATCTGAATGCTACATCTTTTTCAGACATTGCATGGATAACTCTGTTATTCAAAAGGCGTGGAGGGGCACCCCTGACGAAGAAAAACTCTAACCCATTACATCTAAAGAATGGGAAACATGGTTTACAACTGGTGTCGTAGTCCAGAGGAGTGACTGAGGGAGAACCCCTGATGTTTTCTCATATACATTATTCAGATGGTAGAAGACCTACAAGTGCTCCAAAATGAAGTGGCAGGCTGTATGATGTTCTTTCTTGTGCGTAGCTTTAATATGTGATATCAAGGGAATCACTGTGTCTATGCAGTTCACGTTGTCAGCACAAATGCTTAAATATGACCCCCATTCTTTGTTATATGTGTACAAGCGGCAAATAATAAAAAAGAGCAAGCAGTCACATTCTGCTCGAGCGAGCACAGACACACACATGAGCAAGGGAGGCGAGACTCCAGATTTCAGTAAATGTACTCCCAGCACTAAATACATCCTCACAAACACAAATCTGCCATAACACCCAGTAGATTGTCAGGT
>JBOFRC010000058.1:0-5100 GCA_051650825.1 Sarcina sp.
AACAATATCTATATGATATTTTACAAATGTAATAAAACACTAATTTAATTTTACCTTTTTCTTCATATCTATTTTAATAGAGTTCTTTTTATTTTTGATAAAACTCTAACAGGTAAAGTTTTACATCTCACTATAAAACTAATTTTAGTTTTATCTTCTATATTTTTTATCAAATCCATTTTATCAAAATCCTCAAAAAACTTTTCTCTTTTTGGATTATAGTTAACAGGTTTAACTATGCAAGGATTATTTTTAATAGCAAACTCGCCATCAGTTTCTATCATATCTATTTTATCCGATATGTTATCTATAAAAGCTTGTCCCTTATCTGAATTAACCAATACTAAAGATACTCCTTTATCATCATCAAATTCTGGATGAATATTTTGTACTCCCCAATAATCAGCAAGTGTCAAATCAGACTCTGTATACGGCTTTTTGAATTTACAATTATAACAAGAAGGTCTTAAGTATAAATCTTTTAAAAACCCTTGCATATAAATATCTTTATTTGCCTTATAATTAACTTCTTTTCCATTTTTAAATTTATATTTTATATTGTAATTTTTCCAACTTTCGTCTTTATTTCTAAATGAAAAAGTTATTACTTCTGATTTTTGCTCTTCGTTAAGATTAAATATATATTTTTTAAAAACTTTCGGACTCGGAACACCATGACAAGCAATATCTACTAATAATAAATGTTCATATTCTTTTCCTAGAAAATGTTTTAATCCTGCTACATGGCATGGAGTTCCTGTAAACATAACTTGTTGATCGTTATTCAATAACTTTTTAACTTTCAAATAAATATTATTTAATCGACTTTGTGAATATTTAGAACCTCTAAATGTAGCTACTTCTTCTCTAACCTTAGCAATATTATATTCTATTTCTAAATTTTCATTGTAACATGACCCAATAACGTAACCATCATCTTTTATTATTTCATCAGATAATAACGAAAAAACTCCGCCTGATGAACTTTCTAACCGTGTACTTTCCTCTCTATTTTTTATTGCTAGATACTTTATTTTTAGTCTTTTGCTAATACTGCTTATCATTGGACAAACCTTTTCACACAATCCACAATCTATACACTTTAAATTATTAACCTTCGGATACCAAAATCCTTCATTATCATTATTCATACTAATACAATTTTTAGGACAGATATTCTCACACCCATAGCATCCACAACAATCTTTTTTATCTTTTATTTCAATCATTTTTAACCCTCTTAAATTTATTTAATAAAATATACAATGGCTTTAAAAATAGTTCTTTTTCATATTCATTAAAACAAAACTTTTTCATTAATCCTAAAAATATTATCCCTAAAAGTGTACCTTCTAAAATAATAGAAAAAATAACACTTATATTAATAAAATTAGTTATTAGACTAGTACTTACTAATGCTATTATTGTAAAACATATAATTTTAGAAATTTCTCTCCAAAATCTTGGTATATCTAATTTAATTTCTTTATAATAATAAACATTCATAATAACAATTTGTCCTATAACAAAAGCTATTCCTGTTGAAATAGCTGCTCCAATTCCACCAAATTGTTTCGCTAATGGAATAGTTAATACTATATTCATTATGGCTATAATTAAATATACTTTAGATCTAAACTTATGCTTGTTTTTAGCTTGCATAATACTAATCCCAAGATTTTGTATAAGTGGTACAGTTAAAGGAATCATAACTATGACTGCAATAAAAAAAGAGTCTTCGTATCCTTTTCCTGCCCATAAAGCTATAAATTTCCTCCCAACTAATATAAAACCACTCAGGATAAAAAACATTATATAACCTTGTAAACGTCCTATCTTAATAAATAAATCTGAAAGTTCTTGGTCCGATGAGTTTTTTGTAACCATTGTTGTTATCTTTGGTAAGAATACACCTGATATAGCTGTTGAAAAAGCCATATAATATGTATTAAAAACTGAGCCTATAGAGTAAACAGCTACAGCTGAACTACTAACCACTGCTCCTAATATAAATTGATCTGTACTCCAGTATATTTTATCAATAATTAAATTCAAAAATATAAAAAATGAATATATTGAAATTTCCTTTAAAAGTGGTATATCAAAACAGTTAAATTTAATTTTAATTTTTAAAAACTTAAAACAATAATATATATTTAAACTTATACAAACTAAATTTAAAATTGTACTAACAATAGTCATAGCTACCGATTTATATCCTATAAATAATAATGGAATCATAATCATAGGATTTATAATAGTTCGTATAATAACAACTACTTTAGGGAAAACAAATTTTTCATATGCAGTTATAATCGATTCAAAAATAGCAAAAGGAAATGAAATTGCTAAATTAAAAACCATTATCGAAAGTAATATTTTCATAGTTGCAAGTTCAGAAGGTTTTAGTGACTGTGAAAATATAGAATCTGAATTAAAAACAAAAATACTTCCAAGGATAAATACTATTACACCTAAAAGAGAATAAACAACTAAAAACATACCATTTAAATTATATTCTCCCTCTTTATTATTCTCAGCTCTATATTTAGCTGTATATCTGACTATAGCATTACCAATTCCAAAATTTAAAACTCCTAAGTATCCAACTATAGAATTTGATAATGTATATAATCCATACTCTGATTGACCTAATACTCTAAGCATTATAGGTGTATACAAAATTGATATTATATTAAATAAAAACAATGAAATATATGATAGTATAGCACCCACTTTAAGTTGGTTAACTTTCTTCATGTATATGAAATACTCCTTCTTTATAATTTATATTTTTTATGTTCTATATTTTATAATTTTAGCTGGGTTTCCACATACAACTGCAAACTCATCTACATCTTTAGTTACAACACTACCAGCTCCTATAACTGCTCCATTCCCTATTTTTACTCCTGATAAAATTATTACATTCCCTCCAATCCAAACATCATTTCCTATTATAATTTTTCTTTCTACTTTCGTTCCCTGTTCCCTTATTACTATATTTTTATTTTCAAACCTATGATTTATTGAATACATTTTTACGTAACTTCCCATTAGAACATCATTTCCAATTTCAATATCTCCATATAATTCACTATATTTCCCAATACCAGATCTATCTCCTATCTTTAACTTTTCTGAAAATATAGCACCCTTATCAAAATTTACGTTTTTACCACATTTTTCAACTATTTTACTAGCAAAATAATATCGAACTTTTTTACTTCCTAATGTTGGGTTTATGTCTGAATAAAATAAATTGCTCCAAAAAACTCTATAAAAAAATATATTTATTTTTTTAATTAACATATCACGCCTCCTCTTAAAATGCTAAATCTATTATACGTTCCACCCTAAAATTCTATTTAAGTATTCAAATGATTTCTCTCGTTCTTCTTCTAAAACTTTATATGCCCTTCTATAATCTGCAATAAAATAATCATTTTTAGAAATATTTTCAAATTTTCTATTATTTAAATAAAATTTAGAGATAAGTGTATCTATCCTAGAAGACATATTTGTTTTTTTAGTATTACCACTTCTATCACATATAACTAATGGAGTATTCATTAAAATAGAAAAAACACATCCATGGAATGAATCTGTTACAAATATTTCTGCCGAATTAATATAATCAATAAATTCACTTGGATCAACAGAATAATATGCCTCATATTTAAGATTAGCAAGATTAATAACTTCCAAATTATTATCTCTAGCTATTTTCAAAATTTCTAAATTTATATTATTATGAATCTCACCTAAAAAATATGTTAATATATACCTTCCTTTAGGTTTATTGTTATGTTCTTTAGCAATTGATAGCCATTCTGCTTTATCTAAAAGCATAGTTGGATCTACTACAACTAAAGCTTCTTTTCCTGTTAAATCATAAATAATTTTACGTCCTGCATCTTCTCTTACACATATATTTTCAAGACCTAATATCCATTCTGTATACATTTTTTTACATTCACTAGGTATATTACTAATCCCAAAACTTGGAGCATACATTAAACGTTTATGTTTTTCTGCAAAAGTCATAAAATTCAATTCAGATACTGTTATATCATTAGGATTCCATACTTGATCACTACCTACGACATAGTAATCAAACGTATCTAAGTATTCTCTATTTTCACATATTGTATTATTAGAAATATGAATTATACTTTCATTTAAATATTTTTCAGAAAAATTTATAAATTTCATACTCCTCTTATTTTCCAAATTATTTATTCTTTTCAAATTTAATTTTCTATAAAAATCATGTTTTAATTTTTTAAAAAAATAATAAAATTTTTCGTCCTTTATTTTTACTATTATATTTTTTTGTTTTACTTTAATATTATTATTTGTTTTATTTATTAAAGTAACTACTTCATCACCTTGTTTACTTAAAATTTTTTCCATAGCATAATTTTGTAATCTATTCCCATAATTGCAATATCCATTTAATGTTATAATTCCTATTTTCACTTTATTTTCTCCTTCTTGTTTATTTGTAAATATATATCTAGAAAACTAGGCACAACTATAAATAATACTAAAAATACCATAGAATTCATTAAAGGATTAAAAAAACCTAATATTACTACTAAAAATATTATTATATTAATAACAACTGAACACTCCGTATCTTTATATCTTTTACCCAATTCATACATAGCTTTAAATATAAAAAATAAATACATCCCCCCCAAAATAATTCCATATTTACCTACAACATCAATCCACTCTGTATGCATTCCCAAATATTCTATTTCTTTTAAATAATTAAAACCACATATATATCCTATTCCTAAAAATAAATTTTTACTTATTGCTGAAATTGTTTGCTGTAAAGCTAAAATTCTTAAACCAAATGTCCCACCATCACCTTGTTCAAACACCCCTGAAACTAATTCCTCTAATCTAAAAGCTATAATTGAATCATTTGGAAATATTTCTAAAATCAAATTTGTTATATTAAATATAAAATTTTTATTAAATACTATAAGTACGCATACTCCTAATAAAATAAAACTAAAAATTTTAAAATATTTACTACGCTTCATTAAAATTAACGATATTAATACTCCTATTACACTAATTAAA
>JBOFRC010000059.1:0-2403 GCA_051650825.1 Sarcina sp.
CAATTCTTTAATAGTAACTCTTAGAAATGCAGAAGGAAAAACTATTTATAATCAAATGTTTAAAGGTGGAGCGTATCCACAAAATGATATATATAATGCTTTAAATGGAAAGAGTTTTACTTATGGAGATACAATTGAAATTACAAGTAATTCGGGTGCTAATTACAAAGTTAATGAAACTTCAGAAAATGGTACTATTAATTATGAAATTACTCAAAATGGATTAAAGAAACTTAATTCTAATATAACTAATTTAAAAGCTTTATATAATGAAAATGGAACAACAGTAGTAAGTGGGAAAACAAACTCTAATATTTCTGTATATATAAATGTAAATAATACAATTTATACTGTTAAATCTAATTCCTTAGGTGAATTTACAGATAATATTACAGGAGTAAAAGTTGGAAATCAAATAGCCGTTACTCCAAGCAATTCTAGTACATCAATGACAACTGTTCAATACAATTTTGCGAATAAACCGCTTGCAAATAGTAAAATTAATTTATATGGAAATTGGGGAGGGATATATAAAGTTGATACTATAAGTTTTAATCCATATACTATGAAGTTTATGGCAACATCAGATGGGGATCATATGTTAGATGGTGCTACAGGAGTTACAGCATGTACATTAAATCTATACAATTCTGAAGGAACGATTATAAATACTAAGACTTTCTTAGGTGCTGCGTCATCTTTAGATGTTGCAAATTATCTTAATAATTTATCTTTTAATTACGGTGATTATTTCCAAATTCAATTAAATGGAATGCAAGATTCTTTAAATAACGCAGGACCACAAACACAAGATGTTTTTGGAATGATAGGGAAAGATAAGTTTTATAGCATACAACAACCAACATTATCTTTTGCAGGGAATATTTTAAATATAGCAAGTGAATATAATGGTGCAACAGCTAATATTTCTGTACTTGGAAAAACATATCAAGAAAAAGTTGAAAATGGAAAAGCTACTTTTGCTATTCCAAGTAATGTACCACTTAATTCAAAAATAACAGTTTCTATTTCTAATAATGGATTTAAAACTATGCCAGAGTTTGTGTACTCATCTTTTGAAAATACTCAAAGTACATACCAATATAATATGTTTAGATATGCTAGTATTTCACCTACTTCAAGTGTTGGTATGAAGGGTGATAATATGTCACTTACAGCATTTGAACCGGTACCACTACAATTTTCAGGAGCCGGAAAAATTTCTGTGGATCTGAAAGGAAATATTACAGGATCAGCAGAGGCGTATTTAAATACAGGTTCTGGGTTCATAGCCCTTGGAACAGTAAATGCAAATACACCAACAGAAATAAGTGTTCCATCAAATGGAAATATAATGTTTGATGTATCTAATATTGTTGACAAAGGTGCTAGTATATCAAAGTCATTTACATTTAAAACGGATATTACAGTTAAAAGCGGATATTATAGACAAATCCCTGTGTTTGATAATAGAGGATTTGTAAAAATTGATCCTAATGCATATACAAATAGTGCAGCATTTTTAAAAGCTATAATGAGTCCTGATAATATTAATCATGGAGCTATTATGATAGGTGACCATGTTAGAATGTTTGTAAATAATGTTGGAGAATCACTTCCTGCTAATCTAAATGCAGCACAAACAATAAATTGGTATAATGAAACATTTGAATCTGACAATAAATTAAATGGACTTTCACAAAATGCACCAAATCAATTAAATAGATTCCATACAAATAATTTCTTTGTATATTCAGATACAAGTGATAACTCAGATGGATGGTGGACAGGCGGAGAAGGAACTAGTTCTGTACCAAGTATGTTTAAAATTGGACTTACAACACCAGGTTGGGTAATGTTCCATGAATGTGGGCATATATTTGATCCAAACTGGGCAGATGCATACTTACATTGTGAAGTATATTCTAATATGTATACGCAGGAAACTCAAATAAATGTTCAAGGAAGTACAAATTGGCTATTTGGAAATGGTACTCAAAGTCAATATGAAGATAATAATATTTTATCAATATTTAAAGATTATTATGATTATCAACAACCTCAAAATATGATAACAAACTTTGGACAAGGTTTATATTACTTTACATTAATGAAAGAATATCATCCTGATTATATGGCTAAAGTCGCAACTTTATATAGAAATGAGTTATACAATAACAAAGTTCCATATCAAGGACTTGAGTTCTTTGTTTATGCAATGGCTAATTTATATCATGAAAATGTAATTCCATCACTTGAAATGTGGGGATATAACATAACAAACCAAAATCTTATTAAGTATGTTATAGATAATTCAAATGGGACTTTAGATTTTGTACCTAAAAATCCAGAATTTAATGTTTATAAAAATACGACAGTTACACCAACGATGTTACTTCCTAA
>JBOFRC010000060.1:0-2437 GCA_051650825.1 Sarcina sp.
GTAGAAGTAATTTGTAAGATAATAATATTGATAGGAATATATTATTATAAAATGTTATAGAAATTGTAAATAGTTATATGATACAATAAAAATTAGTTTATTATAAAAATTAATAAATCAAAAGAAAAATATTAATGAGTGGTATAGCTTACCTTAAGTAAAGTTTACGTTTATTAATTAGGGGAGAGGTATTCATGGAAAAAAAAGAAATTTTTAAGAAAAAAGTAAATAGTATGTTTTTGATTAGAGAATTATATGAAATAACTACATTTGAAGGTATGGACGATACGTATTCAAAAAATATAGGAAGATTATGGATGGAAATTGCTATAGAACTTTCAAATGTTAAAGGAAGTAATTTTTCAGACGTAGATATAGAGATTTTAAATATATTTAAGAATACAAAATATACTGATATAGAAACAATACTTGCACAAATTCCAACTATGAAAAAAAAGAAATTAGATATTATAAAACTTTTGAGTTTATAATAAAAATTACGGAATTAAGGTTATATGAATTTAAGATTTATTTATATAAGCTTTTATTATTAAATAAAAAACCTCCATTTGTTAGAAATAAGTTAGGCTAGAAACTAAGCTTATGATATAAATGGGGGTTTTTATATTGTGTTTTATTAGTTTAGTAGATATAATGACAAATTTAGTGTAAAAAATAATTTTTAAAATAAGTGTTGAAGTATAAAGATTTAAATTTAAATTACGATAATTTTTAAAAGAAAAAATTTAATATTATAATTGTTTTGAAATGTAGTGAATTTAATACAAAAATTAAGAATATAGGAGTGAGGAATTTGCTTGCAGGATATGTACAAGTTTTAATTTTAAGAGTTACAAATAATACAAAGGAAGACATAAGTGATATAAAATTTTTTTATAAGGATAGAAATGATTTAGTAGATATAAAAATAAAGAAATTAAAGGCTAATAAACAAAAGCAGACAGGTATTTCTACAATGAATGTTAATGGAAATAATCTGTATTGTGAAATTGAAGGGAAATTATTTTTAATAAAAGAAAATGTCTTGAAAGGTGATTTATCAAGATACGAAGTAATAATTCAAGAGAGTGAAATAGATAAAGTAGATATTAAAATAAATAGGATAGAGGAATAAAATAAATACATAATCAATGTAGATTTAAGGATTTTCCATAAAAAAATACCTTATCTAACTTTTTGTAGGATTTAGTTAGAATTAAGGTAAGTTTTAAGCTGAAAAATTCTTATTTGTTACTCATTTTTGGATAAATATAATATCTAAGATGTTACAAAGGGGCATTTTTGTATGTTCCTTGTTTTTTTATATTTTCTAGTAACACTTTCTTTTCCCAAACTTCATGCTCTTTTGTTATATACTTGTCTTTTTAGATCTATATTCGAGTAAGAAACAAGCTGTTACAATTAGCTATTAATTAATGCTGAATTGTAACACTGATTAAAGAGAAAGTAGAAGTTCTTGCTAAGTGGCGAATAATTGATAATTAGAATAGGTATACTAAACATAAGATTTAGTATAGGAGTAGTAACTAATGATAAAAAGGATAATTATATTTGTTTTAATATTAGTACTTGGAATATCTTTTTTTGGAGTGAGAAAAATATCTAAAGAAATGAAAAAGCGTAAAGGTCTTACAGAAGTAAGTATTTCTGAATTGCATAAAATATAGACAATTAAAAATTATCTGATAATTATTGGGAAATTTTAGTTGGGTGAATATATGATTTGAAATGATTAAAATTTAATATTCAAATATAGGGAGAAATTTAAAGAGATATACACTTTATTGATTAGCGTAGTTACTTAAATAGTTTAGTTTAATATATTTATAGATTTCTTTCATTAATTATTAAGAATATAAATGTTAAAAGAATCTAAATAAGAAAAGTGAAATTGGAATTATTTTAATAAGAATTTAGTAGTATCTAAATTAAATTATTAATTGTAAAGGTCTTGTCAGAGTGCGAATAAGATAATATAATAATAAAAAAGTAAACACGCTTTTTATATTTTATTTAAAAGGAGTACATAATGAGAGCAAGATACAGAAACCCTAAGGATTTAGCAATAGCTGTAAAGGATCAGATTGATTTATATCAAGACGGATTAATGGAGTATGAAAAATTAAAAGAGAGAATAATAAAAATAGCTAAAGAGAGTCATGACGTTTTGTATAAAAATGATCATATGTCACATAAAATAGTTGATATATTAGGGGAAGAGAGACTCGAAATAATTAAAGAAATTTTAGAATAAATATGTAAAACAGGAGTTACCAAAAGGTGACTCCTTTATTTTTATTGTTAAAAAACATGATTTTTATCTTTTTTGAAAGAATGCAATAAAAATAAAAATCTACATAATTACCAATTAATATTTATAAGTAGTACACGTTCGTAAATCTTAGATTGAAATTAT
>JBOFRC010000061.1:0-1771 GCA_051650825.1 Sarcina sp.
ATACTGAGGAAAAACATAATATTTATAACAATGTTTAAACTGTACAACCACACCAACAGATGGAAAGCCATTGTCAAAACGAAAAGGTATAATATAATATAATTCTTACACCTTTTCTCCTCTGTCATGCTGTGTTCAATGTTGTAAATATAGTGTTAACTGTAGAGAAACGTAGAAATATCTATGGAAAAATGCATTCAGAATCAGATATAATTATTATTATTTTTCTTATTATTTAATATTTTGCAATAAACAGAAGGAAAGGAGGGTTGAGGATTTTTGAGGATGAGGGAAATTTAAAAGAAGTTATTGCCCAAAAGTTACATACAATGTCTCAGAAGGCTACAGGCCCTCTGAGACATTGTATGTCCAGCCCACGCTCTCTAAGAAGACAAGGAAAACTCCCCAATAGGGAAGAAACCTTGGGGGAGGCAATTCAAAGAGAGATCCCCTCTCCACAGATGGCTGGAAGAGCAATAAGAGATGGAAAATAGGGATGGGGTAGCGGGAGCTAGGGATAGGTGGTGGGAGTTGGGGGTTAGCCTGTAGGATGAATTCTCCTCCACTTCACTTGAATAACTGGAGGAATCTTCTCCTCAGAGAGGGTCTTTTAGGCTTTTTGTCGATCTTTTTCATCTGCTGTTCTAGGTCGACAATCTTGTCCGTCATCCCATCCCATCTTGTCTTCTGAGCTTTCTCCTCCTCCTGCAGGGTGTGGTGGATGTCGCTGAGGGACTGGAGGAGACGGGACCGCTCCTCCTGCCACTGCAGCTGTTGACTCTCCAGCTCTCTCTGTGTCAGGGTCAGCGCAGCCGTCAGTCTGTTGTTTTCCTCTGTTTGCTGGGCCAGGCACACGTCCAGTTCTTTCCGGCTCTCCTTTTGCCTCTGAAGGTGTTTCTCCATCTGCTGCAGCTTCTGGAGAGCCTCAGCTTCAGTGGTCTTCGTCGCTAAAAGCTGAAGCTCCAGGTCCATGATCTTGTTCACCCTCTTCAGCATAATGTCATCATGGAGAGCGTTGTTTCTTTGGAGCGTTTCCTTTAACTGCTCCATCTCAGCTGCTAAAGCTCCATTCTCCTTCTTGAGCTTGGTGGTCTGCTCTGTCTTTCTGCTTCTGAGCTGCTGAAGCTCGAGCTCAGAGACGTAAATTCTGGCCTCCTGGGGGGAAGCCTCTACCCCATCACAGGCCTTGGCCGGCGTTTCTTGTAACTGCTCCAGCAGAGCTGCTAAAGCCTCGTTTGCCCTCTCGAGCTCGGTGGTCTGCTCCGTCTCTCTACTCCTGAGCTGCTGTGGCTCGAGCTCAGGAACGTGAATCGTGGCCTGCTGGGGGAAAGCCTCAACCCCATCACAAGCCTTGACCCTGTCTGCCTGCTGTGGTTTGGCAGGTGCACACTGAGGGGTGTGGTGGTGTGGTGCTGTGCAAAGCTGTTGGACAGGACCCCTTTTAAAATGATTGGCTTTAACCTGGGTGCGGTAGGGTGGTGGAGGTGTCCAAAGCTTTTTCTGTTGGACAGGGCCCCTTTTAAAAGCAGTGGTTTTAACCTGGGTGTGGTAGGATGGTGGAGGTGTCCAAAGCTTTTTCTGTTGGACAGGGCCCCTTTTAAAAGCAGTGTCCTTAACCTCAACTGAATGTTCTCTCAGAGGGGTACGGTACGGTGGTGGTGGTGTCCAAAGCTTTTTCCTCTGGACAGGGCCCCTTGTCAATTCAGTCTGCTGTGTAGCACCTGAAGGTGTACCCGCTTGTTGTGGTACACCCACAGGTGTAGCAGCCTGC
>JBOFRC010000062.1:0-11606 GCA_051650825.1 Sarcina sp.
CTGATGTTCTAGAAGTTATTGAAGAAGGTTTAGAATTAGAATTAGTAGATAATAATAAAAATAGTGATAATGAATTGCAAATTTTAAAACGAATTAATAAGTTAGAAGAAAAATTATCATATCAGGCAGATGTCATTAAAATCAAACAAGAAGAAATTGATAGTTTAAAAGTAATGAACTTAGAATTAAAAGAGACATTAATGAAAGAGCAGGATGAGGTTATGAAAGAGCAAGATTATCATAACGATACTCTTAGTAAAGTAGAAAAGCTGCTACTAGAAAAGAGAGGCGAATTAATAGAAAGACAAAGAGCTAGTAGAAAAAACTGGTTCTTAAAGATAATAGATAAAGTTAAATCATAAAAAAAGACTATACCTAGTAATTTTTTATTCATAGGTATAGTCTTTTTTTATATATTTTTTGACAAAAAACAACACAAACTAAGTATATTTTATAAATTTAATTAATAATTTGTAATATAGATATTAAATTTCGCTTTATTTTATAGTTTGATTAACTATTTTAGATATAATTAAGTCAAAGCAAAAGATTTTTGATTAAATTATTAAAAGATAATAAATATAAATATGAATTTATATTATATTTTTTTACTAAAATGTTTAGGTAACTTTACATTTTAAATATTATTTAAGGGGGAACGACTGTGGCGTTAATAGGAATTTTAATTGTAATTTTAGGTTTTGCATTTAAATTTGATACTATATTAGTTGTACTAACAGCTGGTATCGCAACTGGGCTTGCAGCCGGAATGGAGTTTGTAGATATTTTGTCTAATTTAGGTAAAACTTTTGTAGATCAAAGGCATATGACAATATTTCTTTTAACATTACCTGTAATAGGAATGTGTGAAAGGTTTGGTTTAAAAGAGAGAGCTATAGAACTTATAGGAAAAGCAAAAGGACTTTCAACAGGAAAATTACTTACTTTATATTTATTTATAAGACAAGGAGCTGCAGCAATTTCTCTTAAAGTTAGTGGTCATGCTCAATTTATAAGACCACTTATAAATCCAATGGCACAAGGTGCTGCTACTAGCAAGTATGGTGAATTACCAGAAGAAGTACAAGATAAAATAAAAGGTGCAGCAGCAGCTATGGATAACTATGGAAACTTTTTTGGACAAAATTTATTCTTAGCAAGTTCGGGAGTATTATTAATATCAGGAACTTTAGAAGGACTAGGATATAGTGTTAATACACTTCATATAGCTATGGCGTGCATACCAATAGCTGTAATATCATTTTTATTAGTGGCATTTGATAACTATAGATTAGATAGAGAAATCAAAAAGATATGTGAAGAATATAAAAATAATTCAGAAATAATTCAAGATTAAGGAGGAGAGAATATGGATTTTAAGCAAATTTCCAATATACTACTAGAAACATTTTATGTATTAGTTGGGCTCCTTATGGCTTATACATCATTTAGAGTGGCAAATGATAAAAGTAATCCTAGAAGAATAGGAACATGTACTTTTTGGGGATTATTAGCAGTGATATTTATTTTAGGTGGGGTGCTACCTCCAGCAGTTGTAGGAGGATTACTTTTAATAATAGGACTTTTAACTGGAACAAAGCAAGTTAAGGTAGGAAAACTAATGCAACCAGATCCAGAGCGTGCTTTAGAAGAGTCTAAAAAATTAAAAAATAAAATATTTATACCATCTATAATTATAGCTGTAGTTGCATTATTAATTGCACAATTTACACCTATAAGTGGAATTGCAGCTATTGGAATTTCTGCTGTAACAGCGTTAATATTTACATTTGTAATAACCAAAGCTAAGCCGAGTGAAGCTTTAGCAGATGCTGATAGAATGTTGCAGTCTGTAGGACAAACTAGTATTTTACCACAACTTCTAGCTGCTCTTGGTGCTTTATTTACAGTAGCAGGCGTAGGGGATGTTATTTCAGGAGCAATTTCTAATATAATACCAGATGGTAATATACTAATAGGAGTTATTGCTTATTGTGTTGGAATGGCTGTATTTACAATGATTATGGGAAATGCATTTGCAGCTTTTTCAGTCATTACAGTAGGAATCGGTATGCCATTTGTATTTGCACAAGGTGGGAATATAGTCATAGCTTCAGCTCTTGCATTAACAGCTGGATATTGTGGAACATTACTTACACCAATGGCAGCTAATTTTAATGTAATGCCAGCTGCCTTACTTGAAACTAAAGATAAAAATATAATAGTAAAAAGACAAATTCCTATAGCTCTTTTATTATTAGTTATTCATATAGTGCTTATGTATTTCTTAGCATTTAAGATTTTTTAATTGTTTTTTAGGCTTAGATTAAATTTCTAAGCCTTATAAAGCAAATTAAATGACCTCTTCAAAAAGATATTTAATTTACTTAGAATGATTCATAGGAGGGATATAGTTATGAAAATATTAATTACAGGTTTTGATCCATTTGGAGGAGAAAAAATCAATCCAGCGTTAGAAGCTATAAAAATTTTACCAGAACAAATTTTAGGAAGTGAAATAATAAAGCTTGAAATACCCACTGTATTTAAAAAATCACTAAAAGTTATAGAAGATAATATTATAGTTCATAACCCTGATGTCATATTATCGATAGGACAAGCATCAGGAAGATTTGCTATTATGCCAGAAAGAGTTTCAATAAATATAGATGATGCTAGAATCCCAGACAATGAAGGCAATCAACCTATAGATGAAGAAATATATATAGGTGCTCCCAAAGCTTATTTTTCCAATTTGCCAATAAAAGCGATGGTACAAGAAATGAAGGAAAATAATATACCATCATCTATATCTAATACAGCAGGGACATTTGTATGTAATCATGTTATGTATGGTGTATTACATTTAGTAAATACAAAATATCAAAATATCAAAGCAGGTTTTATACATGTCCCTTGTATACCTATGCAAGTATTAAACAAACCTAATATTCCATCAATGTCTCTTATAGATATAGCTAAAGGATTAGAACTATCCATAGAAGCAATTATAAAAAATCAAAGAGATTTAAAAATTATTGGTGGTGAAATTTGTTAATTTGAAAATTTAAAATAAACGGAGGAACAAATGATGAAAAGATTTTTTGTATATGGAAGTTTAAGAGAAGGATTTTTTAATTATAATAAATATTTAGAAGGTCATGTATTAACTTCAGAAATTGGAATTACAAAAGGGAATTTATATCATATTAATCATAAAGGATATCCAGCATTAGTAGACGGTGTACGTGAGATAGAAGGAGAGGTTATAACCGTAGATAATCCTAAGATATTAATAGCCGCTTTAGATAAAATGGAAAACTTTTTTGGACCAGGGCACAAACAGAATGAATATGAAAGAATAGAAAAAGAGGTTACACTTGAAAATGGCGATATAGAGATTTGTTATGTATATAAATATGTCCATAAAAATGTGAATGATTTTGATGAACGATATATTTTTTTAGAAACTAATAGTTGGAAAGAATATATGTTAAACATAGCAAATTAAAAATATAATCTTAAATTAAAAAGTATTTTAGCAAATTAGCTAGAATACTTTTTTTGATAAGCTAAATTTATTAAAGGAGTTATAATAATACACCGATAATTAATAGAATTAGAAATAATGTGTTATTTTATAATTTAATAATGGGAGTAGGTGTATGTAAAAATGACTCTTTTGAAGAGATTAGTTATTATTTTTGCTAGTGTTACTATTATTTGCTCTGTATGCTTTTTCTTCATAGGGAATTCCATTGTAGAGCAAATTAGTACTGGAGAATTTAGTAGAGGATCAGGTCGTGCTAGAGGTGTTTTACTAAGTTTAAATGCAGAAGTTAGTTTAAAAAGTTCGAAAGCTATAGAATTTGCAAATTACCTAGAAATTACAAATAATTTTAATAGTGATGGAATAAATGATGTTTCAGAAGAACTTATAGGAATAAAGAAAAAAGCAAAAAATAGTCAAGTAGATACAATTATAACTTTAGATAATGATTTTTTAGATAAAAGTATTATTAAAGGTGATTTAGAAGAAATTAAATCTTTAGAATTTAAAACTTTAATAAAAAATGTAGAATTAATAATGAAAAAACCTGAGAATTTTGAAAAAGGACTTTTAACAGGGGTCATAACAACAAGCAATTATCCATATATAGTAGGATTAAAAAGAATCAATCAAAATGAAAAAGAAATATCGGACTATGTAATGGTAATTGAAAAAATGGATGATATATTTTTAGAATTTTTATCAAATAAAAGTGGAAGAGATATTTCATTGATACAATTTACAAGTACTAATAATAGTCTGCAATCTTCTGTAGAACATTATAGAAATTTTGATAAAGATTTTTATATGAAATTATATGAAAATTCAATTTCTATTTTCACTCAAATAGAAACACTTAATGAAGATACGAAATTTTTTATAGAACTTAAAGATAGCAGAGAGGTAAGAGAAAATGCTAAGTCAGGAGTAAATGCTTTATTAGTAATAGTTATAGGCCTAACAATTATAGCTAATGTTATAATTTATGCTCTTATTCGAAATAATGTAATTTCTCGGATAATTAAAATAAATGAGGCTGTTAATGGTATTAAAGAAGGTAATCACTTAAATATTCAAATAAAAGATAATGAACTTGGAGACGAGATTTCTACTCTTAATAAAGATTTAAATGGAATGTTCAAACGATTAAAGAATTATTCTGATAATTTACAATATATAGGTAGTCATGATGCATTGACTGGAATAGAAAATAGGTATAGCATAACTAGATATATATCAAAATTGACCAAGAATAATGAAGATTTTGCTATTTTATTCTTAGATTTGGATAATTTTAAAGTTATTAATGATAATTTAGGTCATGAAGTTGGAGATAATCTTTTGATAAAGGTTTCAACAGATCTTATGAAAATTAAATCTGAAAATAAGAATATTTCAGTGGGTAGACTTGGCGGCGATGAATTTATAATAGTTAGAAAAGGTAAAAATGATGAAGAAGAAATTAAAATACTTGCAAGAAAAATTTTAAATAAAATTAATAAACTTTATGAAATTAATTCTTATAATTATGAAATTAAGGCAAGTATGGGAGTAAGTTTTTACCCTGAACATACTAAAGATGAAAGTGAACTTTTACAATATTCAGATATTGCTATGTATTGTAGCAAAAAACAAGGTGGAAATATTTTTAATATATTTACAGAGAATATGTTAGAGCCATTGAAAATAGAAAAAATGATAAAAAGAGCTATAGAACTTGATGAATTTGAGGTTTATTTACAACCAATATATGATGTAAATAAAAATAGAATGAGGGGATCTGAAGCTTTAATACGTTGGAATAACAAAGAAAAAATAATCCCTCCAAATAAGTTTATACCTATTGCTAAAAAAACAGGAGATATAGTTGATATAGATAATATGGTATTTTCAAAATCAGTTGTTTTATGCAGAGAACTTTTAGATGCCGGAGAAGATAATTTTTATATATCAGTCAATACGTCAAAATTATTTTTACAACAGGTAGGATTGATAGCATTCATGATAAATGAACTTAAAGAAAATGATATATCACCTAAATATATTAAAATTGAAGTTACTGAAGATGAAATAATTGACAATTTTGAGCAAACTATAGATATTTTAAATAAAATCAGAGAAATAGGTATAAAGGTTTATTTAGATGATTTTGGAGTAGGTTATTCATCTTTTAGTCATATAAAGGTTTTGCCTGTAGATGTCATAAAAATAGATAGAAGTCTAATTTTAGATATAGAATATAACCCTAAAACACAAGAAATAGTAAATACTATGATTTTACTTGCACATAATCTTAATATGAGTATAGTGTGTGAAGGTGTTGAAGATGAATCACAAGTAGAAATACTTCGCAAATTAAAATGTGATAATATACAGGGTTATTATTTTAGCGAACCTCTTCAAAAAGAAAATTTCAAGCGTTTCATAAAAAGTTTTAATACAATAACTAAAATATAATTATTCTAAATAGTTAATATTTTAATAACTATTAATGTTTAGCTAAAACAAAAAATATTCTTCTTTAATATATATAAAGAAGGATATTTTTTATACTAATATTTAAAAGTTACCTTAACTAATATAGATATAATTAATAAATTAGAATTTATTAATCTAAAATAAATATTTTGAATACTGTGGTTTAATTTATAATATTTTTTTTTGATAAAAGTCTCAGTATCTATATTATTTATTCTTTTAGGTAAATATATTTTAATTATTTTAAATAATGGTTTAAGCTCTTCTAATAAAATAACTGAAGAGTGCTTTTGATTAAGATATTTTATATGCACAGAAGCTTTTAGATTAATAGTAAACAAATATTTAGCTGATGAGTCATGTGTATTTTCTTTATTTATAGGGATAGGGAATAAATCTATATTTAAAATTTCTAAATTAACGATTATATTAGAAATTTTAAATATTTCATTGCTAAGGTCATAAGTTGTAGTGATATCTTCTAAATATAAAATTTTTTTATTTTGATTAGCACTAATTATATCTTTTATCATAAATTAAAGTTCTCCATTCATTAGTAGTTACATATAGAGATTTATTCCATATATATGTATAAGTAAGTTTTTTTCAATAAGATTATAATATACATTTTTTATATGTATCTCTAAGTCTGATATCAGAATTTTAGAAAGTTTTTCATTTAATTTTATATATGAAATATGAGGAATTAATAAATCGAAAACTTCTACTTTTTTATTTAGAGATATATAGTTTATTTTTAAATAAAATTCTATATCTACCAATAGCAAAGATTCTAAATTTAGTATCTGTATATTTTTTATTACATAATCGATAGTTATTTTACTTATTTTTTTTATATTAAAATTATATTTTTCTAAATTATATATATTTTGTAAATTTATTTCGGAAAAATATTTTAAATTTCCAATTTTTTTTATACTAATGCCTTCAAATTCAGTTAAATTTTTCTCAAGAACTTCCAATTTTCTTGCTCCTCCATAAAATTTATTTATATAAATATATGCAAATTTTAGTTAAGAATATGTTAACTTTGGTTAGAATTCATGCTAAAAATAATTTGAATTTTAGTAGAATTTAGGGTAAAATAAGGTTAAGATTAAGGTTAATAGTGGAATAATATGTTTGTTTATAATTTAATTAGGAGGGTTGTTTTTTATTTATGGAGAAAAATGATTTAAGGCTATATTATAAAAATCAATTAGAATTAGGATATGCACTTAGAGATTTCATAGATGCATATTTTCAAAATAAAGTGTTAGATAAGGAATTAGAAGATAAAATAACTTCTGTAATAGAAGCTAATAAAGATAAATTTTATAAAGGTACCGAGATCGCTCAAAAACCAAAGCAGATACTTGGAAAGACTAGACTTAATGTACTTTATGCTATTTTGAGCAAAAAAGGGGGAGATATTGAATGAAGAAGATTGCTATTTTAAATAATAAAGGTGGAGTAGGGAAGAGTACTGTTGCAGTACAACTATCTCATGGACTTGCTAAACTAGGAAATAAAGTTATTCTTATAGACCTTGATGGACAAAATGATTCTAGTTTATTTTTAGGAATAAATGAAAATGAGTATAAAAAAACATTTTATGATTTAATAGATAAACGTGGAAATGTTTCTATTGATGATTGTATTATAGAAGCAAGAGAAAATTTAGATCTTCTTCCAAATTCCCATATAGAAGAAATAAATGCAGAATTTTATAGAGAGTCTAGAATAGATTTAATATTGGATGAAAAATTAAAGGGACTTGAGTCTAAAGACTATGATTATGCAATAATTGATTGTGGTCCTCAAAGAACTAGAATTAATGATGCTGTACTTTGCTATGTTGATAACATAATAATGCCAGTACAAGTAGAAGCAGCTTCTGTAAGAGCTTGCGGTAGTATATATGAATACTTATCAGATTTAAGATTATCACCAGAAAAAATATCATTAATAATTCCTAATATGTATGATAAAAGAACAAAGGACGCAAAAGAAAATTTAAATTTCCTTTATGAGTTTTTTGAAGAAATGGGTGATTTAGTAACTGAGCCTATAAATAGAAGAATAAAAATAACTGAAGCCGGTAAAATGGGTAAAACAGTGTTTGAATATGATGATGAAGCAGGTAGTCAATTTTTCTCAGTTTTAGAAAGGTTGGTGAAAAAAATTGGTTAAGAAAAAAAATTCTATAAACCAAAATTTTGAAGCATTGAAAGCACAAATGCAAGCTAAGAAAAAACTGGCAGAAAATAATTTTGAAAAAGATAAAACTACATCTAAGCCAGAAGTTAACGATATTAATAAAGTAAATGATGGTGAAGAAAACGAAGAGTTTATAACACTTAATATTATTGATGATGAAGAGGAAACTCTAGAGAATAGTACAGCTGAAAGTAGAGAAGAAAATGAATTAGAACAGATGACTTTAGCAGAAGAAGTACAAACTCTAGTTGACATAACAAATAATGATGAAAAAGAAAGTGCAACTGTAATTGAATCTACTAAGAAAAAACAAGACGTAGTTTCAGATATTAATATAAATAAAATAGTTATTAAAAAAGTTGAAAAGCAAGAAGCTCCAAAAAGAATAACTTATTATTTAAAACCTGAAACTATAAAAAAAATAGATAAATTTTCTAAAGCGACAGGTATGGGCAAATCTGAATTTGTTCAAACTATATTAGATGAGATATTAAATAATTTAGAAGTAGAAAAATAAAGAAAAAGGTTATCGAATACGATAGCCTTTTTTCCTTTAAAGAATTTTATTTTTACTGACTAACAATTGGTATGATTCGTTTGATTTTGCTAATATATTAAAATGATAAAAGCCAGTAGAGTCTGAAACACAGTGTGCAATTTCTTCAATTGTTACAACACCGTTTAATAAGCATGGTTTTACAAGGCGTACTAGTGCAAAAGGAATACATTCATTTGACCTATTTTTTACTTGTCCCCATATATTCACACCATTATGTGTAGTAGTTGAAATATCTATTTTTATGTCATTACAACAATCAATAGTGTTAAAAATATCTGTATTGCCTGTTATACAGCTATTAATAATTTGTTGCTTATTATTCAATGAAAAACCTCCTAATATGATTCCTATATAAATATATGCAACAATCTCTTGGAGTATTTAAGGTTTATACTCAATATTTATTAATGTTGCAATATAAATAAAATCTTTTTTTATATATTTAGAATAAGTTTTTTGAATAATGCATTTCATTTCAAAAATATTATTATTTAGATACTTAGGTTTGTTTAAAATTAAAGAAGCTGTTTGATTAGTAAGAATAACTCCTTGCGTATAACTTTTGTTTATAAATTCTATTTTGTAAATTTGTTCAATGACTAGATGTATTTCCTGTCTAATAATCTTATAGTTTATATTTTGAATTTTAGCATTAATAGATAAAATTTCTAGAATATCAGTATTGTAACTATTATAATAAAATTCTATAATGCTATTTTTTGTTTGATAAAATGTAATAGCCATGTTTCAACCTCTTAAAATAATATTATATAAATTTGATAAAATTATAGAACTTTCATTACCTCTAAATTTATCTCTCATAAAATCAAAACTTTCATTTTGTTTTTCATCTAATTTTGAGTGATAACAATCATATACGCTATTGTCATCAAAATTATAATAATTAGGATAACTCCCTAGTAATTCTTTATATAGATTTAAACTACTGCATATAATTCCTGTATCACAAAGAAATGCCTTTATAATACTTAAATTTAAATCATCAAACTTACTAAGGTCTATAAACTTATTAGCTGCATTTAATAAATGATATTGATTGGTTAAATTCAAGTTTTTAACCCAAACGATAGAATTATATATGCCTAACATTTTACTAAGCTCAATTAACTCAGTTTCATACTTATGCTCATAATCATTATTATGAATAGTAAAAAAACTTAAAACTAATAAATCCTCACTTTTTTTATGTTCTTTTAAAATTTTATAAAAATATAGAACCTCTTCTAAATTTTTTCTTCTATGGAGTTCACCTATATATATTAAGTAATTATTTTTAATTTTAAATTTACTTTCTATATAAATTTTAGATATGTTCTTATTTCTAGTTTGAAATAAATCTGATAGATTAGGGTATAAAACTTTAATTTTATCTATGGTACTTATTTTATTTTCTATTAAAATATTTTTTTGTGTATTTGAGCTTACAGTCACATAATCTGCATTATTCATAATCTCTATTGATTGTTTATATCTATTAATAAAATTATTATTTAACATATTAGGACATATTAACGGTAATACTGTATTCAAGCTAATTATAAATTTTTTTTGTTTCTTTAAATTAATATAAAAACCATTATTAGTACAATGAATAATTTCTTCTGATAATGTATCAATTCCACGAGAAATTTTTAATTCTTTTATATTTATATTCTTAACTTTAATGTCTTTAAAAGCCTCATCCTTCAAAAGTACTAAATCTTTTTTATTTTCATCTAATAAGTTATTTATTAAATTTCTTATATAAGCACCATATTCACCTTTATGAAAAAAATAAGTAAGCCCATCTACACATATATTCACTTTTTTACACCTCCTTTTATTACTTGATAAATTAATTTAATTTAACTTTACTAAAAATTCAAATCTACAGATTATAGTGTTTTATTAAGCTTAAAATAAATATTTATAAAAAATCTAATGTACTATCATAAGATGTTGTAGATATTTCTTTAATAATATCTAGCGTATCTATATTCTTTAATAATTCTATAGATTTATTTTCTCCTATGATTCCCATACAAAAAAACATAATAAGAGATTCTTCGTTTAATTCTAAGTTTACAGTTAGTATAACGATATTCTCAATAGTTTTAAGTGTTTCACTTTTTAAAACTATTGGTATGGTTTCTTTTAAAAAGCAACCATCACCGTAAGTATTACTATATAAAATATTAATGTTTATATTAGCTGAACTAATTGGTAATGTATAATCTAGTAAAACCATTTTATCAAATTTTAGCTTAGCTATATCTAAATTTATTTCGTATATAAATTTGATATCATTTTTTATTTTAAGATTATAAATTATATCAGTAAATTCTAATTTTTTTTTTGGAATTTCTTTTAAGGCATTAGTAGAAATACAGCCATTAACTTTAATTGAATTTAAAATCACAGCTCTGAAAAAACTCTAAATTCTATATATAAATAAATATTGTTTTTTATCTTGGCTGTTTTAATTTCATTTATAAACGTATATGTAGAATTAATTGTAGAATTTTTTTTAGGATATACTAAGCTTTTATATCTAACAATTTCTTTAGCATATAAAGAACTATTATCATTATGATCTATGTATTCAATATTCAATGAAATTTTTAACATCAAAAAAATATGATCATTATTAAATAACGATTCCTCTTCTTTATCTAAAGAAACATATATTTTATTTAAATCTATATTATTAGAAGTGCTAATATTTGAAATAGTATCTTCTAAAATTACTGTATAAAAACTTTCTTTTTTATATTTATTTAGTAGAGGATATACTCCTAT
>JBOFRC010000063.1:0-8504 GCA_051650825.1 Sarcina sp.
ATTTAATTAGTATAGGTTAATGTTTTGTTGAATATAATGTAATAGCTAATAGAATAGAAAAAAGAAAATATAAAAATTTATTAAATATTTTTAATACATGATTTTTAGTTTTGACTATGTTTACTGTAAGGCTAGTATTTTAATTTTTATAAATGTGAAATTAAATAATATAGCTTTTAGGTGTATAGACTATTTTGTATAGTACAAGTCTAGTTTTTAGAATAATAAAACATTAAATAGGAGTAGACAGAAGATTTTAAATTTAAGTAAAACTATTAAGACTTTATCTAAATTGGAATATTATAATAAACTTTTAGATTGGATTTGATTTAAAGAGGGTAGGTGTTATTATGCAAGAAATAGAAGATTATTTAGAATCACGCATGGGAACTTATAGTTTTTTCTTTGAGGATTTAACTAGTGGATATGTATTTGGATATAATGAAAACGTTAAAATGACGGCAGCAGGCTGTATGAAACTACCGGTAGCTATTGCACTTATAAAAGAAGTTGAAGATAGTAGAATTAATTTTTTAGAAAAAATAAAAATAGAAAAAAAAGATAAAGTTGCAGGAACTGGTATAATACATGAATTTGAAGAGCGGGAATATACAGTTTTTGAACTTTTAGTGGCAATGTTAATACAAAGTGATAATACTGCGACAAATAAAATAATTGATATAGTTGGAATGGGAAAAATTAACGAAACTATACAAATATTAGGATTGGAGAATACAAAGTTAAATAGAAAAACTAATGATGAGAGAATTTTAAAAAGTGATATTGAAAATATAAGTACAGCGAAAGATTTATGTAAGATTTGGAGAAGTTTAAATAATGCAACGTATTTAAATGAAAAGAATTCAACTATGCTTATAGATATATTAGCAAGGCAACAAAAGAAAAATAAATTGGCTTTGTATATAGAAGATGATTATAAAATAGATATTTCAAGTAAAAGTGGAGATAAGAACCGTGTAGAGAATGATACTGAATTTATTAGAATAAATAAAGGGAATTTTACATTTACTGTAATGTCAAATAATATACCGAATTCTGTTTATGGAACAATTACTTTAGCTAAAGTTGGAAAAATGATGTGGGATAATATAATGAATAATTGGAATTAAAGCAAAATTATTTATAAAAGCACAGGTGAAGTTTTATATAAATTCATCTGTGTTTTTATTTTTTTATAATTTTTTTTATACATACGTAATAAAAAAATTAATTTTTAAAAATTAATATATAAAAATTAAATAAAAATAATATTGATAAAATTTTATCTATCAAAAAATAGTATATACTTTTATATAGTTTAGAGTATTCTTTATATAGCATAAGAGTATTCTATTTAACGGAGGTAAATAAAATGAAAACTTTATTGATAGAAGAGGCAAATAAATGCTTGTCATGTAAAAAGCCAAGGTGTAAAAGTAATTGCCCTATAGACACTGAAATCCCTGAAATAATAGAACTTTATAAGGTGGGGGATATAGAAAAAGCAGGAAAAATATTATTCGAAAATAATCCCTTATCTGTGATTTGTGCTAAAATTTGTCCGCATGAGGAACAGTGTAGTGGAAATTGTATAAAAGGCATAAAAGGTAAGCCGGTTGAATTCCATAAAATAGAATATGATATTTCTTATGAATATTTAAAAAATTTAAAAGCACAAGAGATTATTAAGAATAAAAAAAGAATTGGTATTATTGGTAGTGGCCCAGCAGGGATAACTATAGCTATCGTTTTAGCTAAAAAAGGCTATGATGTTACTATATTTGAAAGTAGAGATAGTATTGGTGGTGTTTTACGATATGGAATACCTGAATTTAGGTTAAATAGAGATATTTTGAAATTTTATGAAAATTATTTGATTAATTTAGGGGTTCATATTAGATTTAATACCTTAGTTGGTCCTATTCTAACTATAGATAAATTATTTAAAGATGGATACTTAGCACTTTTTATAGGAACAGGAACTTGGAATGCAAGAACACTTGAAATTAAAGGAGAAACTTTAGGAAATGTTATCTATGCAATAGATTACTTAAAAAATCCAAAATCATTTCATTTAGGTCAAACAGTTAATGTTATAGGTGCTGGAAATGTAGCAATGGATGCCGCACGTTCAGCAAAATATTTTGGAGCATCAAAAGTTAATGTCTTTTTTAGAGATGCAGCAGAAAAAATGGAAGCAACTAAAATAGAAATACAAGAAGCTAAAGAAGAGGGGGTTGACTTTAATTATTTCAAAACTCCTATAGAAATAATTAATGAGGGAACAATTTTTGCAGATGTTTCAGTTACAAATGATAATGGGGGGAATATAAATTTTGAAATAATAAAAGGTAGTGAGTCTTTATATAAAGCAGATAGTACAATAATAGCAATAGGACAAACTCCTAAAAATAATATAATTAAAAATACAAATGGTATAGATATAAATAGTCAGGGGCTTATAAAAACATGTGAAAAGGGGTATACATCTAGAAAAGGAATTTTTGCTTGTGGAGATGTAGTTACAGGACCGCGAAAAGTTGTTGAAGCTGTAAGAGATGCAAAAAAAGTAGCTAGTGAAATTGATTCATATTGTAAAGGTTTAAAGTAAAATTGTTTTAACTTAGATAAAACATAAAAATATATTAATATAATATATTGAATCAATAGAATTAATTTGTTGACAAATAAAATAAAAACTGATAGAATAAAATAAATTTAAGAAACCTTTAATTTGATCCAGAGAGGTCAGTAAGGAAGTTATTAATGAGATAGTTTTATATTATCTTTATTTGTCGAATTATAATCTTCCTTTAAATAGGAAGATTTTTTTTTGCAATTTTAATAGCTGTTCTTCTTTAAACTAACACAGAGAGGTTAAAAAGGAGTAAAAAGATGAAAACAGAAACATTAATAGGAAAAAGTCTAATTGAGCCAAAAGATTTTACTCTAGATGAGCTAAATGATATTTTTGAGCTTGCAAATCAAATAATAAGTAACCCTAAAAAATATGCAGATACTTGCAAAGGTAAGATACTTGCAACACTTTTCTATGAACCAAGTACAAGAACAAGATTGTCATTTGAAACTGCAATGTTAAGACTTGGTGGGCAAGTTATAGGATTTTCAGATTCTAAAGCAAGCTCAGTATCAAAAGGTGAATCATTAAGGGATACGATTCAAACAGTTGGTTGCTATGCAGATATTATCGCGATGAGACATCCATTAGAAGGAGCAGCAAAACTTGCTTCTATATATTCTACTATTCCAGTAATAAACGCTGGAGATGGTGGTCATCAACACCCAACTCAAACCTTAACAGATTTATTAACAATCCAAAACCTAAAAGGAAAACTAAATAATAATACGATAGCTCTTTGTGGAGATTTAAAGTATGGAAGAACAGTGCATTCTTTAGTAAAAGCACTTTCACGATATGAGGGTAATAGATTTATCTTAATATCACCAGATGAACTTAAAATGCCAGACTATATAAAAGAAATTTTAGAAGAAAAAAATTTAGAGTATATAGAAACTAATAGTTTAGAAGTAGGTCTTCAAGATGCTGATATCTTATATATGACAAGAATTCAAAAAGAAAGATTTCAAAATTTAGAAACTTATGAAAGACTTAAAGATGTATATATTTTAGATGCTAAGAAGATGGAGATTGCAAAACAAGATATGATAGTTATGCATCCACTTCCAAGAGTTAATGAAATAAGTTATGAAGTTGACTTAGACGAGAGAGCTAAATATTTTGCACAAGCAAAATACGGAATGTTTGTAAGAATGGCACTTATCGCTAAGATTTTAGGAGGAAATTAAGATGGTAAAAAATATAAATAGATGTTCAAATCCAAAATGTATAACAAATCACGAGAATTATGCAAAACCAAAATTTGTAGAGAGTAATAAACATAATAAAAAATATATTTGTGAATTCTGTAGCTTTGAGCAAGAAAAGCATAAGTAGAGTTTAGAGGTGATTGTATGAACTTATTAATAAAAAATGCTAGATGTATAGATAAAACACAAGACTTTATAGGTGATATTTATATAGAAAATGGAAAAGTAAAAGAAATTGCGACTAATATAGAAGATAAAAAATGTGAAGTAGTTAATGCAAAAGGACGAGTTTTAATGCCTGCTTTTATAGATACACATGCACATTTTAGAGACCCTGGATTCACCCATAAGGAAGATATTGCAACAGGTTCAAATGCTGCTGTTGCAGGAGGATATACAACAGTAACGTTAATGGGAAATACAAAACCAGTTTCAAGTACGTTAGAAGTAGTTAATTATGTGCAAGATAAGGCAAAGGAAGTTGGTCTTGTTGATGCATATCAAGCAGTTACTATAACTGAAAACTTAGAAGGAAAAACTTTAAAACATTTAGAAGCATTTGAAGGGAAAAATTTAGTGAAAGTTATCACAGACGATGGAAGAGGAGTTTGTGATTCAAATATAATGTATCAAGCAATGGAAATAGCAAAGAGAAATAATTGGCTTATTATGTCTCACGCTGAAGATCATGATGTTTCAAAAATAAGTATGAGACTTGCAGAAAATATGATGACATATAGAGATGTTGAACTTGCAAAGTATACAGGTGCAAGACTGCATATGTCACATGTTAGTACTAAAGAAGCTATTTCATATATAAAAGATGGAAAAGAATATGGGGCAAGAGTTACAGCTGAAGTAACACCACACCATATTTTCTTCGATACAACTGTATCTAACTATAGAGTTAATCCACCGATTAGAGAAAAGGAAGATATAGAAGCTATTATTGAGGGAATAAGACTTGGATATATAGATTGTATAGGAACAGATCATGCGCCTCATACAGATGAAGAAAAGGAAAAAGGTGCACCAGGACTTACTGGTATAGAGCTTTCTTTCTCAGTATGTTATACAACTTTAGTAGAGAAGTATAACTTTAGTCTTAATAAACTATCAGATTTATTAAGTGGTAGAGCGGGAGAAATACTTGAAATAAACAAAGGAAAAATTCAAATAGGCTTTGATGGAGATTTTGTACTTCTTGATCTTGAAAAAGAGTTTGTAGTAGATAGAACAAAATTAAAATCTAAGAGTAAAAATACACCGTTTGATAAAGTAAGTTTAAAAGGTCAAGTAGATATAACAATTAAAGCTGGTAAAGTAGTTTATAAGGCTTAGCAGGAGGATTTTTAATGATAATAGATAAGTTGTATGAGAGAGTACAAAAAAATGGAGTAGTTTGTTTAGGATTAGATACTAGTGAGGATTATATACCTAAATTCTTTAAAGAAAAATATAATAATAATAAAGAAGAATTTATATTTAATTTTAATAAGGAAATAATAGATAGTACTCTTGATGTAGTAGCATGCTATAAAGTTCAAATAGCATACTATGAAGCTTTAGGAATAGCGGGATTAAAAGCATATAGTAGAACTCTTAAATATTTAAAAGAAAAAGAAGCTATAAGTATAGCTGATATAAAAAGAGGCGATATAGCAGCAACAGCGACAATGTATGCTAAAGCTCATTTTGAAGGTGACTTTGAAGCAGATTTTGTAACACTTAGTCCATATATGGGACTTGATAGTATAGATCCTTATATGCCATATTTTGAATCAGGAAAAAAGGGTGTATTTGTTTTAGTAAGAACTTCTAATAAAGGTGCTAAAGATATAGAGTTTGTTGAAAGTATGGGTGGAAGAACTGTATATAACATAGTAGGAGAGAAACTTACCACTTTAGGATCTACTGTAGTAGGTACATCAGGGTATAGTGCTATAGGTGGTGTAATCGGGTGTACTCATAGTGAAAATGCAGAAAAAATAAGAGATGACTTTAAAAAGATGTTTTTCTTAATTCCTGGTTATGGAGCACAAGGTGGAAAGGCTATAGATGTAGCTAAATACTTAAACGATGGTAATGGCGGAGTAGTAAATTCATCAAGAAAAATTCTTTTAGCATATAAAGCAGTGAATGACGAAGAGAATTTTGCAGAACATGCAAGACAAGAAGCTATTAGAATGAGAGATGAAATAAAAGAAGCTGTAGCTAGTTTATAATAAATATTATTTTAAGGAGAGCAAAGAGGATGTCTATTGAATATGTAAATGCGAAAGTATTAGAAAATGTAGAACTTGTGGATGGTATTTTTTCTATGAAAATAAAGCATATAAGAGGTGTAAAGCCAGGTCAATTTTATATGCTTAAACTAGAAAAAGCATTTCTTGGAAGACCAATAAGTGTGTGTGAAGTTGAAGATGATGTTGTAAGATTTTTATATGCTGTAGTAGGAGCGGGAACAAGTGAACTTAGCAATTTAAAAATAAATGATTCAATTAAGCTTATAGGGCCATTAGGAAATGGTTTTGATATTGAAAAAGAATATGGTAAAGTTGCTATAGTTGGTGGTGGAATAGGTGTGGCACCACTTCTAGAACTTGCTAAAAATTTGAAAATGAAAAATGAATCACAAGTAGCAGACTTTTATGGTGGATTTAGAGATGAGGTATATCTTATAAATGAAATCGAAAAGCATGTAGATAATGTTTATGTAAGTACTAATACAGGGCGTGTAGGACATAAAGGATTTGTGACAGAACCTCTTTTAGAAAGAATAAAAAATTATGACACAGTTTTATGTTGTGGACCAGAGATAATGATGAAAAGAGTTGTGGAAATCTGTAAAGAAAACAATATAAATGTTTATGTATCTATGGAAAAGCATATGGCTTGTGGAGTTGGAGCATGCCTAGTATGTACATGTAAAACTAAAACTGGAAATAAAAGAACATGTAAAGACGGTCCTGTTTTCAATGGGCTAGATATTGAATTTTAGGAGGGGTTTATATGTTAAAAGTTAATATAAATGGTGTTGATTTTAAAAATCCTATAATTGCAGCTTCAGGAACATTTGGTTTTGGAAGCGAATATAATAATTTTTACGATGTTTCAAAGCTTGGAGGAATATCATCTAAAGGACTTACAATAAATGAAAAAGCAGGAAATGATGGAATAAGAGTTTATGAAACTCCTATGGGTATGATGAATTCAGTTGGATTACAGAATCCAGGTATAGAACATTTTATAAAACATGAACTTGAGGATATGAAGAAAATTGGCACTAACATTATAGCTAACGTTGGTGGAGGAACTATAGAAGATTATGAGAAAGCAATAATTTTACTTGATAAGACTGATATTGATATGATAGAGCTGAATATTTCATGTCCTAATGTAAAATCAGGTGGAATGGCATTTGGGATTAAATCAGAGGTTGCTTATGATGTAGTTAAGCAAATTAGAGGATTAACTAAAAAACCTTTAATGGTTAAGTTATCTCCTAATGCTGAAAATATAGTTGATATGGCTATAAAATGTCAAGAGGCAGGAGCAGACTCAATTTCTTTAATAAATACTTTAAAAGGGTTAGCTATAGATATACATAAGAGAAAACCCGTTTTTAATAATAAATTTGCAGGAGTTTCAGGGCCAGCAGTTAAACCAATAGCTCTTAGAATGGTACATGAAGTTGCGCAGAATGTAGAAATACCAGTAATAGGACTTGGTGGGATTTCTACAGCAGAAGATGCAATAGAATTTATGATGGCAGGGGCTAGTGCTATTCAAATAGGAACAATAAATTTTGTTAATCCAAGAGCTGGGATTGAAATTATTGAAGGTATGAAGAACTTCTGCGAAAAAGAAGGAATAAAAAACATAAATGAAATAGTTGGAATAATTAAATAATAAAGTTGTAGGAGGAATCAATTATGGTAATTGAAACATTAAAAGAAGCAGGGGCATTATTAGAAGGACATTTTTTATTATCATCAGGTAAACATTCAAATAGATATTGTCAATGTGCAAAGGTATTACAATATCCTGATAAAGCAGAAAAAGTATTAAAAGTTGTAGCTGATAAGTTAAAGGAAGCTAATGTTGAATGTGATATGGTAGTAGGACCAGCAATGGGAGGAGTAATAGTTGCTTATGAATTAGGAAGACAATTAGGAAAGCCAGCTATATTCACAGAAAGAGAAAATGGAGAAATGACTCTAAGAAGAGGATTTGAAATTAAAAAAGGACAAAAAGTAATAATAACAGAAGACGTTGTTACAACAGGAAAAAGCTTTAAAGAAGCAGCTGCTGTTATAGAAGCACATGGTGGAGAAGTTGTTGCTGTAATATGTATGGTGGATAGAACATCAACAAAGGTTACAAATTATCCAATGTTTAGTGCAGTTAAATTAGAAATTGAAACTTATGAAGTTGATAATTGTCCATTATGTAAAGAAAATATTCCATATATAAAACCAGGAAGTAGAAAAATAAAATAATTTATTTTATTAGAAAGCAAAATGCTAAATAGTGTTTTGCTTTTTTTATTTATAAAATTAAGAATTAATTTTATAAAGTTATAAAGTTATAATTTTGTTAGTGATTAATAATGAGTATAAATTAAAAAAAACTAGCTATTAATAAAATTATAC
>JBOFRC010000064.1:0-1045 GCA_051650825.1 Sarcina sp.
TACCTCAAATTTACTTTGCTTCTCTGCACCTCTGCTAATTAATGCTACTTTATCCTTCTACTCTACTACATCTCAGAGGGAAATATTGTACTTTTTACTCCTGTACATTAATCAGCTATAGTTACTAGTTATGTTGCATATTGTGCAGATTATTTTTCATACAAAACATACGATCAACTTCTGAAACGTGATGCATCAGTGAAGAAAAGTTATTTTAGTCTGAAACTGAGTCCTGAAAGTTATATTTCTTTAAAAAAAGGTTTTTTTTAAAAGCAGCCAGTGTAGTATGAATATTTCAACCTGCTTTCAATGCAAATCAACTTGTTTGAAGAAGTTCAGCGTTTCCGTAACTCTGCTGCTGCAACGCGACTTATTGTTTCTAGTTTCAGTGAACGATGAGATCAGAGCGTTCGCTTTGTGTTTACTTCAGTGACATTTTGCAGGTGAACCAAACCTCTACAGGGCCGCCGCTGGCTGAAAGCTTCAGTATTTAGTTCGTGCTGAGGTTAACTAGTGTCTGAATCCTGTCCAGATGTTCCTGCAACACGCGCACACTGACACTCTATGGACGTTATAGAAAATACTATAAGAAACAACATTCAGCTGCAAACATCTGAACTGATTCACTTATGTTAACACAGGCTTAAAACAGCTCTGTGAGCTGGACAATGAAGGAAATATTAGTCAAAAATAGAATCAAATAATAAGTGATATTGATAATACTGCAGCTGGATACAGAAATGACAGAGACTGTTCAATGTGGAGGCATCAAAGACAAATATTAATAACCCGGTTATGTTCTATATCACATCCTGAGAATGATTAAAACCAGGAAAAGTCAGAACAGGGACGAGTGTTCACGTAAAGATACTAATTTACAGTGTCGATGACATGACACTCACCACAAGTGGGGTGAAGTTGAATTTAAAATAATAAAAATATCATAAAAGTCTTCTAATTGCTATGAAATATTATAATGAAAGGATCGGAAACAGCCCTGGATATAGACACTCACTTTTTTAAACAAGTCGATTTAAATTAAAAG
>JBOFRC010000065.1:0-2868 GCA_051650825.1 Sarcina sp.
AAGGGGGAATTATGATGAAAATAAAAAAATTAGGTTTACTATTTTTAGTAGCTTTAATAGCTTTAGCGAGTTTATTTCCAACTTTAAATGCTGAAGCTGCACATTTTAATTACAGACTTAATGGGGGAGTTGGTAATTATGGGAATAATACAAGATATTATTATTTATTAAATCCAGGCGGAGTATCACAAATACATTTAAATGTTTTTGATACGGCTATGAAGAAATGGGTTAATAGTAATGGAGGTTTAACGTATACTCCAATATCATATAAAAAAACTAGTGTACAAAAAAATAGTGTTTTAGATGCATATTTTTCTAACTACGGAAATACAGGTTATTATGGGCAAACAATTTATATGATGTATCAAACTCAACTAGTACCTGGAGGATATGCACCAAATCAAAATTGGGGTTGGAATAAAATAAAAATGAATTCATATGCATATGCAGGTGGAGAAGGATTTTATGTTAATGGACAAGGATATGTTGGAGAAAATATTGCATCACATGAAATAGGTCATTGTTTTGGACTTGCACATACTAGTAATTCTAGAAGTGTTATGTATAATGGATGGCCACAAGTTAATGCACCAAATAAGGCTGATTTAGATGAAGTAACATCAATGTATAAATAAAATTAATTAATAATATTATTGATAGGAGAGAAGTATATGAGAAAAAGCATATTAAGTGTTTTAATTTTGGCGATAAGTTTATCAAGTTTTGTTGGATGTGGTGCTAAAAACACAGCTACAGGTGATGAAAAAAATAATATGGTAAGTAAAGGTGAAATTCAAAATAATATAGATAATGATGAAATTCCTGTTGCAAATATGTCTGGAAAATTAGTGAATTGCTATGAAACACTTGAAGAAATAAATAAAGACAGTGAAATTGTTGTAAAAGGGAAAATTATAAAAAATGAATATATTGAATATGAAGGGGTTATATTTACAGTATCACAATTTAAAGTTGAGGATGCAATTAAAGGAAATGTAAGTAAAGATAAGGTAATTAAAGTATTACAAACAGGAGGAATTTCTACAGTAAAATCAAATGAGATGGATGAAAAATCTTTTGAAGATCCTAAAGAAGTTGAAAAGCATTTGAAAAATAATTTAGGTAAAAAGTTTGAATCTACTATTGAAGGTGTTAAAGTTTTAAAAGAAAATGATAATGCAGTATTATTATTACAAAAATATGATGGTCCAATTACACAGGATTCATATGTTGGAACTGGAGATTTTCAAGGTAGATTTATTATAAATGAAAAAACAAAATCGATTAGTCCACAAAGTGAATTTTTAAAAGAAACAGTTACATTAGAGAAATTAATGAATTTAAAATAAATAAAAATAGTCAAAAATAATTATTTTAATATATAATGTTATTGTGTAATTAATATTTATTTTATCATCTCTTATTAATAATAAGAGATAGAACAGCTACTCTTCAAAGTAGCTGTTTTATATTTTATTTGTAATAGGATAAGTTGACGGACATTTAAAAGTGTTATAATATTAGATTATTAATTTAAATAAAAGAGAAAAAGCAACTATATTAGTTGCTTTGTGGTTAATTATATGTGAGATTAGAAAAAGTACCAATTTTTCTAATCTTCTTTTTTTTCTTCTTTAACTTTTATTATAAATTTTTCATTGATAAAATCAAATTCTGCTCTAAGATCCTTAATAGTACTCCAATCTCCTCTAGCAATAAAATATGGATTTACTCTGTAAACACCTCTATAATTTTTTTCTTTTATAAATATTCCACTTTTACATATTTCTCTTAAAATTTGATTTATTCTATCAACTTTCAAATTTACTGCTCTAGCAACTTCTTCTTTTATAAATTTATCAACTCGAAGAATTTGTTTATCATTTGCCCAACTCATATGTTTGCAAAATTCAAATAGTACTGGGCTTACAGAAGTAGCTAATCCATTAAATGCACACATAGTATTCAAATAAACTTTTACATAATCAGGTTCAGATTTAGTGATGAAAGAAGAACTTGTTTTTGTTTTAAGAATTTCACCAGTATGTGTATCAATATGTTCTTCTATAGAAATAGTGTTTAATTTTCTTTTAGTTGCATTTTCATCTTTAAGTAAAGCAATTACATTACTCATTTTCAACACCTCCAATAATATAAATATTTCCATCTAATTGTAACTTAAATTACAACAATAAACAATAGCTGAAATTTCTTATTGTAATTTAAATTACAATAAGAATGTACGATTCCTACAATAAGAATGTACGATTCCTACAATAAGAATGTACGATTCCTACAATTAAAAAATTTGAATGAAGTGTTATAAAGTATTGATATTACTAGGTTACATAAGTTTTTTTAAGTAAATTTTTCTATCTATTATATTTACACATATTTATTAGAGTCTATAATATTTATAAAATAAGTTATAAATATAAAAAAAAAGCGAGGCATTGAGCCTCTTTCTTTTTTATGGGAACGAACTTCCCAAACCCTTTATAACGGTCGTACCTCCCTTCCTCTGCGAGGCTTGTTTAAATATAGTTGTTGGAGGGGGTGGGGAGTAAGCCCCCAACCCCTTCCCCCAATTTAAGTTATTAATTTAATAAAGTTGGTTGAACCAAAATTAATAGGGAAAGGAATAATTAATTTCTTTAAAATTTTAATTTATATAAAAAGTCAGGTGTTTCGCTAGGCTAGGACGAGCGATTTTGAGTGTGTAAACTCCGAAGGAGCCGTGAGGCGACTGAGGAGTTTACTAAGCGAAAAATTGGGAGGACTAGCCTTAGAAACGCCTAGACCTTTTATAAATTAAAATTTTTGATTACTATAGTTTTTTTATATGATTCAATTTCTTTATTTTTA
>JBOFRC010000066.1:0-32396 GCA_051650825.1 Sarcina sp.
CTTTAGTAACTTTACTAATAACTTCTAATTCCTTATCAGCATCTCCTGCTACTATCCCAACTATAGTACTTGCTTTTATTCCAACAAGCCCATCTGTATTTGGAACTGTAACGCACATAGCATTTTTAATTATATTTCCACTACATTTTGCAGTAACTTTGATTGGTTCTTCCCCTAAAACCTCTCTAGCTCTTGCAGCTGCAAATGCTATCGCTATAGGCTCTGTACATCCCATTGCCGCTACTAACTCTTCTTCTAATATTCTTATGTATAATTTATATGTATTTTTATCCATAAAGCTTCCTCCTATTTTTAGACTTACTTTATATACAATAACATTTTATGACTCACTTTTGCAAAATTTTATCACAAATAATAATACTTGCTATAAAATAACTATAAATTTTTCTTTAATAAAGTTTTTTGAATTACAATTTTTTTACATCTTATTATGTACATATAAATTACACTATCAAACTTATACTGATAATACTTCATATGTAAAAATATTTTATGAATTTTACTTATCTAGAGAAAATTTGATAAAAATTGTTATTAAAGTTCCTATTTTCAACTATTTTTGATAACATTTACTATGTATTAAGTTATATTATTTTAAACTAAAATTAATAATTTAATACTAACTTTAGTATTTTCTTCATTTATAGATAGTCTTTTTAAACATTATATATTTATGCAATAAATTCTCAATTCTTATTTTTTTATATAAAAAGTCTAACATAAATGAAGGCACTTACTATCTCACAAAGGAGAAATTATGATAAAAAACAAAATTATAGGTATTATCGCAACAGGAATAATTGGACTAGCTGTAATAACTGGTGCCAATCAACTAACACATAATAAAGTTAATACAAATACTAAAATAGAATACTCTTCACTTTTAGCTGCTCCTAACTACTCAGTAAGATTAGCAAACTATGTCTCATCTGAAAGTAATAGAGAATCTGCTTGGAATGAAGCTGTTAGACTTCATAACGGAAGTGAAATGAATAACTGTACTCTTTGGGTATCTAGTTGTTTAAGAGGAGCTGGAGAAAATGTTCCTTATAATATAGCTTATACAACAGATCTTGGAAACTGGCTTGGAAATAACGGATGGACTAGAGGAACTAATCTTAACAATCTTCAAAGAGGAGATATTTGTTTTGCTAGTAATGTACATGCCTTCATTTTCTTATCATGGTATAACCAAGCTGAAGGTTTAGCTAATGTTGTTGATGAACAAGCAGCTTTCTTCACACCTAATGCAGCATCTTATGTAAGAAATCTAAATGGAACAAATGGAAATGGTTGGGTTCCTGGTGATACACAAGCTAATGATAGCTATAGTGGTGTAACTTACTTTATGTCTGATTATCCTACTGGAAGTAATGTTGGTGCAACTCAACAAGGTTGGGTCAATGACAATGGTACTTGGTATTATAATCTAAGCAATGGTTCACTTGCTACAGGATTTAATACTATAAATGGTTCAGAATACTATTTCAATGACAATGGCGCTATGCAAACTGGTTGGAATCAAATAAACGGAAACTGGTATTACATGGGATCAAGTGGTGCTGTAAATACTGGTTGGACTGATGTTAACGGTACTTGGTACTATATGAATAATTCAGGAGTTATGCAAACTGGTTGGATTAATGATAATGGTACTTGGTATTATATGAATAGTTCTGGGGCTATGCAAACTGGCTGGGCAGATGTTAATGGCACTTGGTATTACATGAATAATTCTGGAGCTATGCAAACTGGCTGGGTAAATGATAATGGTACTTGGTATTATATGAATAATTCTGGGGCTATGCAAACTGGCTGGGCAGATGTCAATGGTACTTGGTATTACATGAATAGTTCTGGGGCTATGCAAACTGGTTGGGTAAATGATAATGGTACTTGGTATTATATGAATAGTTCTGGAGCTATGGCAGCAAATAGCTGGGTAGATTATAATAACAACTGGTACTATATGACTAACTCTGGGGCTATGAATCAAGGTTGGTTACAATATAAAGGCGGTTGGTATTTCACTAACAGTCAAGGAGTAATGCTTACAGGAACTCAAGTTATAAATGGAAAATCATACACGTTCAATAGTAATGGTGCCTTAGTATAAGTTTAATTTAACTAAAATAAATTAGAATAATCATTTTAAAATTCAAATTAAAGCTTTAAATAAAAAAAGCTTATTGGACTTTTTAATCTAGTATTGGATATAATAAGTTTAGACTTCTTTAAATAATATAATTTTTAATTTATTATTTTGAAGAACTCTAACAATCTAATACTAGATTTTTTAAACTGTAAAATTATTAACCTATCTACAAAATAATAATTTGAGGTGAAAACAATGTTTAAAATAGAAGTAAGTGGAGAAATCTACAAAAATAAATATATAGATATGAATACTTATATCATTGATTATAAAAATGAATGTTATATAGTTGACCCAGGATATGAAAAAGAGAAAATACAAGCTGTCGTTAAAGCTAATAACTTAAAAGTTAACGGCATAATTCTAACACATTCTCATCTTGATCATATAAGTGCAATTGATGTTTTTAATGTTCCTATATACATGTACGAAAAAGAATTTGATTTATTCATGTATAACTACAATGATTTATATAATGAACGTGAAATTACAAGACCTTATAATATAGACGGCAGAGAAATTATAAAATTAAAAGACGGTGATACTCTCCCTCTTGCCGATAAAAAAATCACATTCATTTCAACACCAGGTCATACAGTTGGTGGTATATGTTATATCTTTGAAAATGATATGTATTCAGGTGATACTTTATTCAAAGGTGCTGTGGGAAGATCTGATTTAAAAACTGGAGATCCTGTAGCAATAAAAAATAGCATTGTAAATTTAATAAATTCACAACCTGAAGATTTAAATGTACACCCTGCTCATGGCGCAAGCACAACTATAGGTTTTGAAAAAAAATTCAACCCTTACTATAATATGTGGAAATAATTTTAATTTTAAAAAGGACTATTTATTACTAGAATTTTATTTTAGTAATAAATAGTCCTTATATTTTTTAAATAAATACAATTTAAACTTTATTATCTTTCACTTTCTGCGAATAAATACGCATTGCTATCTATATCTTCTCTAAAAATAGCATTTACTGCTAATTTATATTCTAAAAGATTTTGAGCCTTTCTAATTTCTTTAGCATATTTTTTGCAATCATAAAAATTCCAACACATATAAGCCCAAACTTCTTTCATTTTACAAAGGATTATTCTTTCATCATTTTTAAAATGTTCTATTTGACCTTTTAGTAGTTCATCATGAAATTCTCTAAGCTTATCTTTAGATACTTTTGTTCCAGTTTTAATTTCATTTAAAAGACCTGGATTAAAAATAATCCCTCTAGCAATCATCATACTTTTTGTTTCAGGAAATTGTTCTATAATCTTATTATGCTGATTAAGTGTAAAAAGATCTCCATTATAACAAATAGGATTTGTACTGTTCTCTAATGCGTATTTATACATATCTAAATTTGGTGTATTTCTATAGAAATCTTTTTGAGTTCTAAGATGAATTATAAGTTCATCTATAGGATATTTATTATAAATCTCTAAAAGTTTATAAAATTCTTCTGGTTCGTCTTTTCCTATCCTAGTTTTTATAGAAATTTTAATTTCCTGTTTTTCGAATATTTCATATAAAAATTTATCAAGTTCTTCCTGCTTAGAAAGAAAACCTGAACCTTTATATTTTGCTACTACAGTGCCAGATGGACATCCAAAATTTATGTTTAGTTCATCATACCCCAATTGCTTTACCCTGTTAGCTGTACTTATAAATTGTTCTGAATTGTTTGTAAGTACTTGTGGTATTAAATTTATATTCAAATTATTCTCAGGAAGTATATCTCTTATTTCCCTAGTTTTAAGTTTTTTAGTCTGATTTGCAACTATAAATGGTGCATAGTATTTATCCATATTACCAAAAACTTTAGCATATGCATTTCTATATACATAACCTGTAATGCCTTCAAGCGGTGCTAAATAATATTTCATCAAATTCTCCTTTATATAACTGTTCTCTTATCTACTGAATATATTTTACTTAGATATCTGAAAACTGTCTAGTATTTGCTGATATTATAACTTTATTTAGCATCAAAACCTTTAATTTTTACTCACAATAATTTTCTGCAATTTCTTCATATTCTAAATCAAAATTATTTTTTTGTAACAATTTAAATATCTCTTCCATAAATATTCCTCTATCACCAGTTATACTACATGTCGGACTTTGCTTTATTCCTATAATTTTTTTGATTTTATACCCATTTTTTCTGTACTCATTTAAATCCTCTAAAATAGGTGAAAATAATTTCCTACATAAATCTCTATACTCTTTAGTATCATATTCTTTCTTACTTTGCCCTTTTCTTTTAATACCTAATAATTTTAACTCAGGACATGGTAACTGTATTATCCCTACTCCGTCACTTAATAAATTCTCCACAATTTTAAATCCACCTTTTGCTCTTGCAAGACCCTCAACAACAGAATTTTGATTTAAAACACAATGGCTTACAATAACTAATTCTTTTGACCTTTTCATTTCATACCTCCAATTACATTTTGCTTAATAGGTAATATTTCTTCTACCTTATATAAATAAAAGCTATACCCCTAGAATAAAATAATAAACTTCTCTTAATTCATTCTATCTTTATGGTATAATAATTTTTGTCTTTATATAAAATTATACTACTAATATATTTTATATAATTTTAACTATTTCTTAAATTTAAGGGGGACTTTATGAAAAATTTAAAAACTAAAACACTAATTCTTTGCTCTATTGCAATTGTATTAAATATTATTCTTGGAACGATAACTTCAGCACTAAAACTTCCGTTTTATCTAGATACAATAGGTACTGTTTTTATCGCCCTATTTTTCGGTCCATTACTTGGTGCTAGTGTTGGAGCTCTTACAAATATAATAACTGGTATGCTATTTAATCCATCTGGAATTCCTTTTTTACTTGTAAGTGTTGCTGTTGGAATTATAGTTGGATTTATAGGTAAAAAGTTTAAATTTACTTTACCTACCGCAATTATAACAGGTCTGATACTTAGTATAATTTGCCCTTTAATTGGAACTCCGATTGGAATATGGGTTTATGGTGGGCTTACAGGAACTGGTCTTGATTTCTTATTTATGTTTCTAAAAGAATCTGGACAAAGTATTTTTGCTGCATCATTTATTCCAAAAGTTATAAATAACTTACTTGATAAGATAGGTACTTGTGTTATGATTTACTTCATGCTTAAACATTTACCTAAATCATTGAAAAAAGAAAGTTCAAATATTAATGTTTTATAATATAAAAAATGCTTTTATCTTAAAATTTTAAGATAAAAGCTTCTTACTTTCTCATTAATATTAAATTATTATTCCCTCAAAATGATCCACTTCATGCTGAATTATTTGTGCTGTAAAACCAGTAAATTCGCCTTTATGTTTTTTAAATTCTTTATCATAATACTCTACTAAAATTTTTTCATATCTAATAGTATCTCTAACACCTGTTAATGATAAACAACTCTCTTCAGTTTTATATGACTCTTCCTTCTTTAAAATAACAGGATTAATCATAGGAACAATAACAGGACCTATACAAAAAACTAAAATACGTTTTTTAACACCTATCATATTAGCAGCAAGCCCTACACAAATATCTAAGTTTGCTCTAAGTGTATCTTCTAAATCATTAACAACTGATAAATCATCCTTAGTTGCTTCTACTGATTTTTCAGATAAAAATAATACATTTTTCACTATATCTTTTCTCATATTTATTTCAAACCTTTCTTAGATAACTAAATAATCTTTATTATTATCTTACTACAAAAAAATCAGTTTAACATTAAATATAGGAATTTCTTTTTACACAATAATATAATACTTAACAAATAAAGCTTAGCTTTTTTTTAATAAATTTCTTATAACTTCAATTTTCAATAAGTCTTTATTATTATTTTTATTCTTTCTATAACTATCTTTATAAGAGGTTTCATAAACTCTTAAATATTGAGCTAAATTTAAAATTTGATAAAAACTATCTTTTGCTTCAACCTTTTTTATATCATTAAGATTAATATCAGCAAAATCCTTTAAACTTTCTATTGATGCAAAAGCAATTTTATACTTTCCATTAAAAAAAGCATGTTCATGCAAATCCACTAATTTATAGTCCATCCATTCAATTACTTCACAAAAACTATTCCATTGTTCATTTAAATATTCTTCTGGTATTAAAATATCTATATCATCAGGATAAAACTCAAATCCACTTATTTTTTGAAGCCCTAATGACCCATAAAGCAATGGACGTATTTGTAATTCATTATTTAATTGTATAGTAATTTTCAAAAATTCAAAATATTTATCTTTCATATTGCCCTCACTTTTTAATTTTTCTAAAATTTTCATACTTATAATAATTTCTATATTCTAAAATTAATTAATAACGTAACTTTTGCTCCAATATCTTTATTATCGACCTTTAAATAACCTCCATGAAGCTTTGCTATTGATTCCACAATATATAGCCCTAATCCATAATTTTTTCCTACTTTACGTTCCTTATTTTCCATAAAAAATTTATTTTTCCCTTTAACCAATGCTTCTTTACTAAACCCTTTTCCAAAATCTTCTATTATTATAGCTAAAAATTCCTCTTGTTTTAGAATCATTTTTTCCACAACTAATATTATTTTGCTATTTTCCGGACTATAACTAACAGCATTTTCTATTAGATTATTTATTGCTCTTTCTAATAATTCTCTATCACCTAAAAAATCGACTTTTTCATCTTTTATATCTATAACTAACTTTATAGATTTTCTTTTTGCTACTATTACCAAATTTTGCTTTATAAATTCTATAAATTCTACAATATTAATATTTTCTTTTTTAGCTACTAACTCCTTTTCAGACTTTGAAGTTTGAATTAATATCTCTATATAATTTTCAATTTTATTACTATTTCTTAATATATACTCTATAAGTTCCTTACCCTCTTCATCTATTTCACACTCTTCTAAAAGTTCTGAGCTCCCTTTTATTATAGTTAATGGAGTTTTTATATCATGAGCTAATGCAGCTATTTGTTCCCTTCTATTTTCCTCTTCACGCCATTGATTCTCCAATGATGTTTTTAAAGCTGTTTTCATATCATTTATTGATATCAATATTTCATTAAATTCTTTTATATTACTATTTGAAACCTCAAAATCCAATTGTTCTGCCTTTATTTTTTCAGTTGAATATTTAAGAGGTTCTAATTCTCTTTTTAATTTTCTAGCAAAAAGTATTGATATAAGTAACACTAATACTAAAAAACTTCCTATAAATAAAATACTAATTATAATTTCTGGTGTTGGTAAAATTTCATTTAATTTTTTATTTTTATAACGTGCCTTAATACTATAGCCTATTACATAAGTTCCATCTTTACTATTTATTTTTTGAATAAAATCTTTACTACTATTAGATTTTCCATGTAAACAATTCTCGAAAATTTTTTTCTCTTCTTCATTTATATTCCCTTGAACATAAATTCCTTCTCTATTATAAAAAGCATATTTACAGAAATATGGTATTTTATAAGCTCCTCCTAATCCATCTTTAGCAAGATCTAACTTTATTGAAGATACTGCATTTTCTGCATAATTTGCTGGCAATAAAAATCCTGATTTTATTGAAAGAAGAATTACTAAAAATATTCCTATACCAAGAAGTATAGTTGATGTAAAAATTACCACTAAATAATATGCAAAAATTTTATATAAACTTACTCCTCTATCTTTATTTTTCCTCATTTTACTAAACTCCTATTTTAAAATTCTTTATTTCAACTTTAGCACTTACTTTTACTAACTCCATTTATATCCAACTCCCCAAACTGTTTCTATTGGATTTTCTATATAACTATTTAATTTAGCTCTTATATTTTTAATATGTTCTCTTATTGCACTATTATCACTTTCTTTATCATAACCATATACCTTTACAAAAATCTGTTCTAAAGAAAATACCTGCCCTTTATTCTTAGCTAAATACTCACAGATTTTATATTCTCCTTTTGTTAGATTAATCTTTTCATTTCCATAAAAAATCTCCATACTTTGCAAATTAAATTTAAGCTCTGAAATATTTAAATTATTTGTTCTCTCTCTATTTTCTCTTCTTAAATGAGCTTGTACTCTTGCTCTTAATTCCACTATACTAAAAGGCTTTTTAATATAATCATCAGCGCCTAAAGAAAATCCCTCTACTAGGTCTTCTTCCATAGTTTTCGCAGTTATAAATATAATTGGTGCATCTACTTCTTTTCTTATTTTTTTACATAATGTAAATCCATCCATAACAGGCATCATTACATCTAATAATATTAAATCAAATCCCTTAAAGTCCTTTACTTCCATTCCCTCTAAATTATTTTTCACAATAATATCATAGCCCTCTTTTCTTAATGCTCTTTTTATTAATATGGTAATTTCCTCTTCATCATCTATTATTAAAATCTTTTTGTTATTCAAAATAAATCACCCTTTTCTCTCCACATATTCTTAGTCCATTTTAAATTCTATAAATTTGTTCCTATATTAATTTTAATACTTAATGCCTTTTAAATTCCATAAATAATTTAAAATTTTTCTATAAAATAAGAGAATAGCTTATAATCATGAAATATATTTCATAATTAGCTATTCTCCGCCCTTATAGATTAACTAAAAAAATAATTTAATTAAAATGTTTTCTTCCTTCAAAATTCTTTATAAAAATAGCTAAGGCTACAATTATTACTATAAGAAAAATACTAATCATTATTAACTCTATTTTAATCTCTCTTACTACTAACGAGTTTACTAATCCTACGGTTTTATAAGATAAGAAATAAATGGAATTCCTTATTCCATATCCAAAAATTGAATAAGGCCAAATTATATCTCCTAATCCAGTAGCCATAAGAGCTGTTAATAAAGTTCCTATAACACCTAAGGTTAGTGTTGGTACTTTTCCAAAGAAAAATACTATTAAGTACTCCATTAAATAAAAAATAATATTACTTCCAAATAGTATTATCCCTTCGAAAATAAATGTCTCTAAAGATAAATCTTTATAGCCTTCAAAAAAATAAATCAATCCAATTACTAAAAAAGTCATTAAAGTTGATATTAACCCTAAAAATAAAGTTATAATAATTTTACTTAAATGAGCTTTATATTTATTTTCTGGTACTGTTAAAAAATATTGGAAACTTCCCCCCTCCTCTTCCTGCTCATATAAATTATTTATAATTATAGCAATAATTAAAGGAAATATTATTGTTATAAGTTCTATATAAGTAAATAGATTTCTTATATCTCCTACCATATAAATCTTTGAATATAGTATAAATCCAATGATTCCTATAATGGGAACTAATATATGAAGTAATATTAATTTACTATGATAAAATTTATATATATCTGCTTTTATATAATTTTTAAAACTAATCATCTTAGCTTTCCCCTTTTTCAAATGACTTTGCACCTAGATAAGTAATAATAAAATATAAAGCTAAATTTATTATTAAAGCTGGTATTATCACTGATTTATCTAAAAACCTACTATCTATTGGAGTTGGTAATCCATTAGGAAGAACATGTAAAACTGCTGCTGCTACTCTTGCTGGACTTGCAAATGGAATCCACCAAATAGGGCTAATTGCTAATATTACAGCTAAAAATAAATTACAAAGAAAACTTATAATTACAGATATCCCCACTTTAATCTTCAATGATAAAGAAAGCCATAATGGAATTTGCCAAATAAATAATAAAAATAATAAGACAGAACCTGAGAAACAGGATAAAATTGAAATATCATTTTTAAGAAATAAGCTTCCTATAGCCACTAATATGAATAAAATTAAAGAACTTACTAATGCATAAATGGTTACAAGTATAACTTTTCCATAATAAATATTTTTCTTATTTTCTACTATAGCAAATAATCCATGAAAGTTGTTTTTAGAATCATTTTTCATTATATAAGAACAAATTATAGTTATTGCAAGAGGGAAAATTGTAACATACCACCAATTATAACTACCTATTTGAAAATATCTTCCTCCCATTAAGAAAAGAACCAGTAAAATAGTTATTATAGGTGCTATTACTATTAGCTTTTTACTAAAGCTTCCTCTTTGTTTCATATATTCTGACTTTACTATACCCATGAATTTTTCTTTATCATATTTTTTTAAATCATTTCCTTTTTCATCACTTTTCTCTTTTATCATTTATTCTCCCGCCTTTCTTACAACCTCTAAAAATAACTGTTCTAAATTTTCTGCCTTTTCTATTTCTTCTTCGTACCAAAGTTTTCCCTTAGCAATAATTGCTATTTTCGTTGCTAGTTGCTCTATCTCTGATAAAATATGACTAGAAATTATAATAGTTATTCCCTTTTGTTGTAAAGATTTTATAAGTTCTCTAAATTCTCCTATTCCTATTGGATCTAATCCATTTGTAGGTTCATCTAAAACTAAAAGTTTAGGGTTATTTAATAATGCTATAGCAATACCAAGTCTTTGCTTCATTCCCATAGAAAACTTTCCAGCTTTTTTCTTAGCTGTATTTTCTAAAGAAACTATCCTTAAAACTTCATCAATCCTTGCATCTTCAATTCCATAAAGTAAAGTTCTTACCTTTAAATTTTCCTTAGCTGATAAATTTTCATAGATTCCTCCATTTTCAATAAGAGTAGCTATTTCCATAAGATTTTCTCTTTTAAAAACCTTTCCCCTATAAAGAATTTCTCCCTCCGTAGGATTAATCATTCCGGTTATTATTTTAAGAATAGTAGACTTTCCAGCTCCATTAGGGCCAAGTAACCCATAAATATCTCCCTTTTCAATAGTTAAAGAAATATTATTATTTACTTTCTCTCTTTTATAGATTTTAGTTAAGTTTTTTGTCTTCAAAATAACCTCTTTATTCTTCATATTTATCTCCCAATATTCTTTATTATAAAATTAATAAAATTCAATATTAAAGGTAGTAAACTATTATATATAACTACCTTTCAAGTTATATATTAAAATCTATTTATAAGGAATTTATAAGGATTTTTAGTAATAAAAAAAGTTGTATTGAAGCTTTTAACCATGACTTCAATACAACTTTTTTATAATTATTATTCCATTACCAATTTTTTCTATAAGCTTTTATAAATATTTTAACTTTTAGTTTAATTTTAATCCTCTACTAAGGCTATCAATTCAGATATATTAAATTTTCTTTTAATAAAATCACTTTTAGGATTATTTTTCATATCTGTATATAATCTTGCATTTAAAGTTTTTATAGGTGTTTTCCCTTTAGTTCCAACCTTCTGTACTAGTCCTCTACTTAATCCAATATTCCATATTTCTTCTGCTGTTAAAGGAACTTTTTCTAAATTTAATACTTCTGTTATCAAGTCTATAAAAGAATACAATAATTCCACTCCAATCAAAAATCACTTAATAATTTTACTAAATATAAATTATATTTTTATATAAAAAAAATCATAGTTTAATAAACTATGATTCATACATTTGGTGGAGATGACGGGTATCGAACCCGTGTCCGAAAGCAGACCAGTGAGACTTTCTACGAGTGTAGTTATCTGTTTTCCGTTTCCCTCAGAATGCTTCCAGTAACAAAATCATTCCTATGGTAGCTTCATAAATTCCGTTCCTAACTCAAAGCTTTGTTAGACTCGGTTCCCTACTTAATGACACCAGCTACCCTGAACGTAGGAATCAGGACTGATGAGCGGCTATATTAAGCTGCTAACGCGAAATTATCTTCTGCGTTTATATTTAGTGCATACTCGATTAAAGAGTTTACATGCTTCACTCTACTCGCTTATCAAACCCATCTTACCCCCGTCGAAGCCAAAACATCCCCACGTTGGTAAATAGATTTTCTTGCAATCTATTAACTATATTCAATTTTATAATACTATTATACAAAAAAACAAGACTCAAGTCAAGTTCAGGCGACTAGCACCAGTTTGTTTGTTGATAAGAAGATTAGAACTGCTTAAGTCAATTGAAAACTCTTTGTTTTTTTATTATTACAGATTCTTATTATATACTAAATTATTTGTTTTGTGAAGTCATTTTTAATTATAATTCTACACACTAACACCCTTATATTGATAGGTTTCATAATCTTTTATATTAATTATATTAAATAAAATTCAAAATATCTTCTCTATATATTTATTTTTCTGTACACTGAGGATTAATAAGTTCAAATTTATCACTCAAATTTTCATATCCCCAATCACACATTGCTTCAAGAATAGGATATAAACTTTGTCCTTTTTTTGAAATCGTATATTCTACTTGTGGAGGAATCGTGTTATAAACTGCCCTATCTATAAGCTCGTCCTCTTCTAACTGTCTAAGTTGAGCAGTTAACGTCTTGTGTGATATTCCATGTATATAATTTTTAATCTCTGAAAATCTCTTTGTACCTTCTTCTATTAGATAATATAAAATAAGAGGCTTCCACTTTCCACTTATAAGGCTTAATGTTATCTCTATTTCACATGTCACTTTTCTTTTCATCAAATACTCCTCAATAAATTAATATCTATTAACTTCCTTAAGTTACCTAAATGTAACTAAGTAACTAAATTGTGCGTTCTTACATTATTATTCTTCTAACCTTATAATTATAGCATAGATTAACTTATATTCTATTTTAAAGGATTGGTGATTAAATGAAAAAATTAATAGTAGTAACAGGTGCAAGTTCTGGTATTGGAGCTGAAATAGCAAAGTCATTTTCTATGGAAGGTCATCCTGTTTTACTTTTATCTAGAAGACTTAGTGAAATGGAGAACTTAAATCTACCAAATTCATTATGCAAATCAGTTGATGTTACAGATTTAGTATCTATGGAAAACTCAATCAAAGAAGCTGAAAAAAAATATGGAAAAGTTGATTGTCTTGTGAATTGTGCAGGAATAATGCTACTTGGAGATCCTAGTATACAAAATTATGATGAATGGTCAAAAATGATAGATGTAAATATAAAAGGGATATTAACAGGCACAAACATAGTTCTTGCTGATATGAAAAAAAGAAATGAAGGAACTATCATAAACATAAGTTCTATAGCAGGAAGAAAAACCTTTGATAATCATTCTGTATATTGTGGTACAAAATTTGCTGTCCATGCTATAAGTGAAAATATCAGAAAAGAAGTTGCAAGTAGCAATGTAAGAGTCATAACTATAGCTCCTGGCGTTGTAGAAACTCCGCTTCTATCACATACAACAGATGAAAATATAAAATCAAACTACAATGATTGGAAAAAAACTATTGAAGCTGGTCTTGAACCATCAAAGATAGCAAATTGTGTTTCTTTTGCCTATAATCAACCACAAGATGTATGTATAAGAGAAATAGTAATTGCTAAAACTAAACAAGAAGACTAGTATTTCTTTAACTTATCTAATATCAAAATAGGAGTATCCTAAATTTTAGGATACTCCATTTTTAATTTAATTTACTTTTTTTTCATCAAATAAATGTAAATTTATTCTTGTATTAGTCGATATTTTTTCGTTATCTATAAGCCATCTATGCTGATAAAGTCTCATTGCTGCATTTGCGACATGATTTATATACCTTGCATTTATAGCAGCACCTATTGTACCACCTACTATAGGTAACCATCCTACAACCCTATCTTCAAATAATAACATTTGAATTTCTCTTGAAATTTCTATCTCTAGCTCATGCTCTATTGCATGAACACTCATAATACTTAGTTCCTTAGAAACAGTCTTATTAACCATTTTACCAGCTAATATTTTCATAGAATCTTCCTCTATAAACTCTTCTATTTTATATACAAGATCAATTGCTTCTTCCTTCTGTTTTCTCTTTCTAACAGAACCAGCTCCTAAAACTGCTAGTGCAAACTCTTTTTCATAAACACTATTAAGTTCATAGCCATAGCATGCTCCTATCTTCATAATAGTTCTAAGAGCTATAGATAATATAAATGGAATATCAACTGCTAATCCTACTATTCCTATACTTCCTACTGTTATACCTTGTATAGTTCCTATACTAATAGCACTTTTCTTAACATCCCTAGCTAATTTATCACATACCTCTAAATCCATTTCTCTTAGCATTGTAATATCTGTAATACCAGCATTTTTCTTTATTCTCTTGTAGTCAAGTGTACTATCAGCTATATTCCAAGTGAATTTTAAAAGTCCCCTTACGATTTTTTCTGTAGCTACTTTTTCTACAACTTTTCCAAAAGGTTTAGTTACAACAGCCATAGTTTTATCATATAAATCTATATCTTCATGTATCCATCTTTCTATTTCATTAAATTGATGTAATTCATACCTATTTAAATTTTCCATAACACTGCTACCACCTTAAGTCTGACTTAATAACTATGTTTTTTACTTTTCTAGTATATTACATATTATTTCTTACTATAAATATATATAATAAGTATACTTTTGTCACTTTAATCTACAATTATTAACATATTATTTATAAATATAAAAAGATGCTATTAAAGTCTCTAAAACCTTAATAGCATCTTCACTAATTAAAATATATCTTATTTAAATTTAACTTCACCATCTTTAATTTCATCTAAAATTACAAGTGATTCAACTCTTACACCTTTATTTTCAAGATGTTTTCTACCATCTTGGAATCCTTTTTCTATAACGATTCCAGCACCAACAACTTCTGCTCCGCCTTTTTTCACTACATCTAAAAGTCCAAATATTCCACATGCATTAGCAAGAAAATCATCTATTATAAGAATTTTTTCACCTTCATTTATAAACTTTTTATCTACAACTACGTTGTATGCAGTCTGTTTTGTAAATGAATAAATTTCTGATGTGTAAACATCTTTTTCCTTATATCTTGGAACTCTATCTACTTTTTTCCCAAATACCATTGGTAAATATCCAAATTCCTTAGCTACAAATGCAGCTATTGCAATTCCTGTTGATTCAACTGTAAGAATCTTATCTATTTTAACACCTTCAAATCTTTTTTTGAACTCTTTAGCTATCTCTTCAACTAATTGAACATCCATCTGATGATTTAAAAAGCAATCAACTCTTAAGATATTATCTTCAACTCTTCCTTTTTCTTTAATCCTTGTTTTTAGTAATTCCATATAGCTCCGTCCTTTCAACTATATTAATCTTATAATTTAGATTAGTATATATGCTTTTCTAAACATTTGTTTATCATAAAACAATTTTATAACATATTATTCTATTTTGCTAGTATAAGAAATTCTTAGTTATTAAAATAAGCATCTTTAACTCTTGTAAGTACAGATTTTCTCTCACCATATGCACTTCTAGTTAAAAGTGCTGCCTGTATCATGACAAAAATAATAGAAGTTTTTCTTCTATATCCTATATATCTAGGTTCCCAGTTATTTGTATACTTATTCTTAAACTTTCTAAGCCCTTTAAATGAATAAAATGCTTGACCGTACTCATATACAAGAAGCGATATCTTTTCACTAAAGAATGCATATCTAGAAGTACCAACATTAGCAAGAGGTGCCATCCCCATATTAAATCTCTTATATCCTCTTTCTTTTCCTATTTCAATAAGGTTTATAAACATAAAGTCCATTACGCCTCGTGCAGCTTCTTTAGTAAATCTCATCAAATCAACAGAGAAGCTTTCTCCCTTATCATACATATCCATAATATTCGCAAAACCTTGAATTTCACCTTGAGCATCCTTAACTATTCCTATACCTTCTTTTGATAAATAATATTCATCAAAAAATCCAACAGAATATCCTTTTTCAGTTCTTCCATCTAACCAATCATCCGAAACTGCCTTTAGCTTCTCAATTGTCTCTTTTGAAAACGGAGGATAAATCATCTCAAAAGTATATCCCTCATTAATCATCTTATTTCTAGATTTTTTAAGACTCTTCATCTTATTCCCAACAACCTCAAAACTTTGAACATCAATTAATGCCTCTTCTCCAATTTTCATAAAATCATATCCATGAGAGTGTAGATTTTTAATCATATTTTCCTCTATTTGATAAAATACTAAAGTATAACCATATAAATCAGCTAACCTGTAAAAACTCTCTATCCCCTCAAACATATGTTCTTCATTTCCTATAGGATTTCCTAATACAAATATTTTATCTGAATATATCTGATATTGGAACATTACATCTTTTTCATCATTGATATAAATAAATTTATCTCTTAAATATACAAGATGTGTAAGAGAACTTCCTTTATATTTTTTAACTATATTATCTATATCTTCTTCATAATCATAGAATGTTTTTGTCGGAAATGGTTTCTCTGTATTAAAGAAATAAATAATTATATAAATTATAACCGCAACCATAAACATATAAAGAGCAGTCACTCCAAGCTGTCTAAAAAGTTGTCTTTCTAAATGATTCTTAGTATAAATTAAATAAAAATTAAGAACTCCAAAATACCCCAAAAGAGATGCTATTAAAATCACTGCATCTATTATTGTATTTTTCCAATCCACCACAAAACATTGCCTATAAAATGATTTTCTACTTTTGTATAATACAAATACTGCTATAGCACTTATAATTATCTCTCCTGTATAAAAACCTTTTGAAAGCAATGATGCTATGCCTATTATTATAAGAATAAATGTTGCTTTATAAATATTCTTTGATTTATACCTTAGCATACACGCTGCTATTATACATAAAAAACCTACTAATATACTAATATCATTTGAAATTCCAAGTGAATTAGTTCCAAACAACTTCTCGAAAAGTCTTATTCTAAGAAGTAAATCTTTATTAATTCCTGTTAAAAGCATAGTAACTCCAGTTATAAAGACCATTAATCTTAAAAAGTTATACGCTAATAAAGAAACTAATTGATCTGGTACATTATTATACATAGTATTAAGTTTTTTACTTAAATCATGAGCATATAATACAAGCCCTATTATAGCTGGTACTATATAATAAGTTATTCTGTATAAAACAACAACTATAAGAGCCTGTGATACTGGTACTCCAAAAGCTTGAACTCCTGTAATAAATGTTAAGTCAAAAGTTCCAACCCCACCTGGTATCATACTTATCATACCTACAACAGCTGATGTTATGTATATTGGCAAATAGTTATAAAAACCTACATCTGCACCTGTTATTCTCAAAATCAAATAAACTTGTAAAACAGTTGTTACCCACTCCGCTATAGACATTCCAACAATTGCAAACGTACCTACAAAATCTTTATAATCCTTAACTTTGATAAGTTTATATACCATGTAGATAACCAATCCTGGAATATATAATGAAAGTGCAAGCATTGGTATAACTACCCACCCTTGACTTAGAAAATGATTAAAATCAGTTGCTAAATAGAATAAACATATCCCGCTAAGTCCAGTTAAGTTAAGACCTATTATTTTACTTATCTCTTTTAACAATGATTTTTTATCTTTTACATGATCACCGTAAAAATGTTGTTTAATAGCAAGCGAAGCTGCTCCTCCAAACCCCATAAGACTAGCAATTGAACTTGCTATCCAAGAGTATTTATATAACTTTCTATACGGTAAATTTATTCCTACTTTCTTCTTTAAAATGAAATCGTAAAATGTCAATGGTGAGAATGATACCACACCACATATTCCTATAAGAAGTATGTTAACGACTGTTAGTCTATCCTTATACATTAACACATATTTAATATTAACGTCTTTTAATATATGACTAAATTCTTTAATAACAAAAATAAAAACTATAGAAACAAATATTATTTTAAATATCGTTTGCACCTTTTTGCTGATTTTAAAGTTAAAGTTCATATACTCCTCCTTCTTGTTGAATCTTTAATTTAACTTCGCTTAAAAAAGATTCTATTTTCCCCAAAGTTTTTCTCAAAACAAAATAGATTTATCCATCTTATTTGCTTAGCTTAGATTATCTTTTGCTTTAAATTTTATAGATAAAACTCAAATACTTAAAATAAAAGCGGAAAAAAAAAGTGTTATTAACTCTAAAACTTAGATTATAACCACTCTTTTTTTAAGTTAAATTTTAATATCTATTTCTAGCTTTAAGCTCTCTAGCTATATCTCTTTTAGCTGCTTTTTCTAACATTGAATCTCTCTTATCATAGTTCTTTTTACCTCTACATACGCCAAGTTGAACTTTAACTCTTCCCTCTTTTAAATATAATTTTAAAGGAATAAGAGTTAAACCATCTTGCTGTACCATCCCAGCAAGTCTCATTATTTCATTTTTGTGTAAAAGTAATTTTCTATGTCTTAGTGGATCAACATTAAATATATTTCCCTGTTCATATGGACTTATATGCATATTTTTTATAAGAATTTCTCCATTATCAATATCTGCATAACAATCCTTTAAGTTAGACTTTCCTGCTCTTATTGATTTAACTTCTGTTCCAACAAGTGCTATTCCTGCTTCCATTGATTCTTCAACAAAGTAATCATGTCTTGCTTTTCTATTTTCAGCTAATGAATTTACACTCTTTTTTCTTGCCATTTCTATATCACCTACTTGTGAGTTATTTTCCTTAAATATTAGAATATTCATAATATGTTTTGACACATCTTAAAATTTTAAGATGTGTCATCCTAATTTTATCACAAAGAGCATAAAACTGTAAAACTCTTCCCATATATTAGAGTCTTAATTAGTCTGTGCTGCTTCTTTAATTTCTCTTTCTTCCTTCATATACTTGTCTTCAACTATATCAAAGTAAATCTCTCTATTGTCAATTTCAACCCTTGAGCATAATACTTTCATTTTGTCACCAAGCTTATAAACTTTTTTAGTTCTTTCTCCAACAAGAGATAATCTTACATCATCAAAAGCATAATAATCATCTTTAAAATCTGTTATGTGGATTAATCCTTCAACTGTATTAGGAAGTTGAACAAAGACACCAAATGAAGTTACAGATGATATGATACCATCAAATTCCATTCCAACCTTGCTAGACATATATTCAGCCTTCTTAAGATCATCTACTTCTCTCTCAGCATCTTGAGCTACTCTTTCCATCTCTGATGATTGTTTAGCTGTATATTGAACTATTTTAGATAATTTTTCTATTCTTTTATCATCTAATTTTCCATTTATAGATTCTTTAATTATTCTATGAATTTGAAGATCTGGATATCTTCTTATAGGTGAAGTAAAATGACTGTAATATTCAGCTGCTAGACCAAAATGCCCTTCATGCACTTCTGAATACTTAGCTTGCATCATACATCTTAAAAGAAGTGTACTAACAACAGTTTCTTCATCTTTACCTTTAACCATATCTATAACTTGTGATATACTTTTTGGTTTAATTTCTTTTCCCCAGTTTATTGTGTATCCAAGATTATATACAAATTCTTTAAACTTCTCTAACTTCTCAGCATCCGGCTCCTCATGTATTCTATAAACAAATGGAACCCCAGCCCAATAGAAATGTTCTGATATAGTTTCATTACATACTAACATGAATTCTTCTATCATTCTATTTGATATACCTCTATCATAAGGTTTAATATCTACAGCTTTACCATTTTCATCTAAAATTATCTTACACTCAGCAAAATCAAAGTCTACTGCACCTCTGTTCATTCTTTTTTCATTTAAAATAAGAGCAAGCTCTTGCATAGCTTTAAAGTCATCTACTAAGTAGTCATATTTTTTGATTAATTCTTCATCCCCATTAAGAATATTAGTAACATCTGTATAAGTCATTCTTTCATCAGTTCTTATCACACTCTCATGAACTTCATGACTTATAACATTTCCTTTATCATTGATAGTCATCACACAACTTAATGTTAATCTATCAACTTTAGGATTTAAAGAACATATTCCATTAGAAAGTTTTTTAGGAAGCATAGGAATAACTCTATCTACTAGGTAAACAGATGTTGCTCTTTTTATTGCCTCTTCATCAAGTGGACTATCTTCTTTAACATAATGTGTGACATCAGCAATGTGAACTCCTAATCTATAAAGCCCACCTTCTAGTCTTTCTATAGAAACAGCATCATCTAAATCCTTAGCATCTTCTCCATCTATTGTTACCATTCTTAAATCTCTAAAGTCCGTTCTTCTTTTAATTTCACTTTCTAGAACTTCTTCATTAATTTTTTCAGTATACTCTAAAACTTCTTCTGGGAATTCTTCTGGAAGGGCATACCTTTTTATTACTGATAGGATATCTACTCCTGCATCTCCTTTTTGACCAAGGATATCTACAATTTTCCCTTCTGGCTTTCTGTTAAGTTCAGGCCATTTAGTTATTTCAACTTTTACTATATCCCCACTGTTAGCTTTATGTCTGTCTTTTTTAGATATAAAAATATCTTTTAACATTCTTTTATCGTCTGGTATAACAAATCCAAAGTTTTTACTGTCTTCATATTTACCTATGATTACATTTAAAGCTCTTTCTGTAACTTTAACTATTTCCCCTTCGCATTTTTTCCCTTCAGAATCTTCTTTTAAAATTTTTGCTAGAACCTTATCTCCATTCATAGCTGTACCTATACCATGTCTAGGAATAAATACATCTTTTCTACCTTCCTCATTTGGTATTACAAATCCAAATCCTTTTTGGTGTAATTGTAAAGTTCCTTCTATAAATCCCATTCTAGTTGCAAGTCCAATTCTTTCTTTAGAGTCTCTAGTAAGAATTCCTTCTTTAACCATTTCTCTAATTGCTTTTTTGAACATTTTATATTCTTTTGGGCTTATATTAAATATTTTCACTAAATCTTGTATATCTAGCGGCTTATAAGCTTCTTCTTTCATAAGCGCTAATAAATTTTGTCTTAATCCCATTTTAATCCTCCGTATAATTTCTTTCGTACTAATTTTAATTTCTTAAACTCTTGTTATTTTAATTTTCGCCATAAAGGTCTCTTTTAATACTAACTATATATTAACATAATTAAGGTAATATATACTACTCTAGTTTTTGTACACACCGTCTATATAATAATTTAAATTTGTATAATAAATGAGTTTTGTTGCTATTAACATTTTTATCTAATAGCTATTTTTTTATAACACTTTTATCGTCTTCAAAAAAATATAAAGAAAGACTTAAGCTTAAATTAATCCTTTTTTAATAAACCTAAATTAAAAATACTTTAAATTCTTGATTAGTAAAACTAAATTTTCTCCTATTATATATTATGTAGAAGCTTCACTTTTTACCCAATAATTAAGTATATAAAAAACGTACAACTATATAGTTGTACGCCTTACTATTTAACTATATTTAATGCAATAGTCACTATTGTAAATAAAATAGCAGCTACTATTGTTGTCTTAATAAGCATTGCTTCCCTTGTTTTCCCTTTATTTTTAGAGAAGAACGTATCACTTTTACCCTGAATAAATCCACTTAAAGCGTCAGCTTTACTTGGTTGCATTAGTATTGCACCTATAATCACTATAGCAAGTATAAAATCAATAGCTATAAGAGCTGTTCTTAACAAATCCAGCACCTCCACATCATTTTCCCAATTTAAATTATTAATCAATATTTTCATAATATCACATTGACTATTTTTTTACAATATCAACAATCATTCTGTTAGACATAAGATGGTTATTTAACGTTATTTTAATACTTTTATGCTAATAATTTTATTTAATAAATAATATTTATATTTTCTCTAAATATCAAGTAAAAAAGTATCCTTTTAATAATTTAAATAAAGCAAATATATTTTTATTGTTATATAAAAAAGGAGTTTAAGCACTGCTTAAACTCCTTTCACAAAACTTTTATTATTATTTTTTTATATTGAAGAATGAATTAATTCCTCTAAACTCTGCAACTTCACCAAGTTCATCATTTATTCTGATTAATTGATTGTATTTAGCAACTCTTTCACTTCTTGCAGGAGCTCCTGTTTTTATTTGTCCAGCGTTAACAGCAACTACTAAGTCTGCAATTGTTGTATCTTCTGTTTCTCCTGATCTATGAGAAATAACAGCTGTCATACCTGCTCTATTTGCCATTTCAATAGCATTTAAAGTTTCTGTTAATGTTCCTATTTGGTTTAATTTAATAAGGATTGAGTTTGTAACTCCTTCTTTAATACCTCTTGATAATCTTTCTGTATTAGTAACAAATAAATCATCACCAACTAATTGAATTTTATTACCAAGTCTTTCAGTCATTATTTTCCATCCAGCCCAATCTTCTTCTGCCATACCATCTTCGATTGATATAATTGGATATTTATTAACCCAATTTTCATAGAAGCTAACCATTTGTTCTGCTGATAATGTTTTACCTTCATGCTCTAATTCATACATTCCTGTTTCATCGTTATAGAACTCTGATGATGCTGGGTCTAAAGCTATAAATATTTCTTCACCTGGTTTGTATCCAGCTTTTTCTATTGCTTCTATTATAACTTCTATTGCTTCTTCATTTGATTTAAGGTTTGGTGCAAATCCACCTTCATCGCCGACACCTGTTGAATATCCTTTAGCATTTAATAAAGCTTTTAATGCATGATATATTTCTGAACAAGCTCTTATAGCTTCCATAAAATCTGTCATACCTGCTGGCATTACCATAAATTCTTGTAAGTCTACTGAGTTATCAGCATGACTTCCACCATTGATGATATTCATCATAGGAACTGGTAATACTTTAGCATTTGCTCCACCAATATATTGATATAATGGTAATGCTAATGATTTAGCTGCTGCTCTAGCTACTGCTAAAGAAACTCCAAGAATAGCGTTAGCACCTATTCTTCCTTTGTTTGGTGTTCCATCTATAGCAATAAGTTTTTTATCAATTTCTGTTTGATTAAATACATTCATTCCAACGATTTCTTCTGCTATTTCTGTATTAACAAACTCAACAGCTTTTGAAACACCTTTTCCCATGTATCTGCTCTTATCTCCATCTCTTAATTCAACAGCTTCAAAAATTCCTGTTGAAGCACCTGATGGCACTATAGCTCTTTCCATTGTTCCATCTTCTAAATAAACCTCAACTTCTACTGTTGGGAAACTTCTTGAATCTAATACCTGTCTTGCTTTAATGTCTATAATTTCCATATATTGTTTCATAATTTTTTTCCTTATATCACCTTTGAGATATAAGTTCCTCCCCTCGTAACAAAATTTATATTATAAACTGATTTCTCAGTTAAAATCTTTCTAATTGAATATTATTATCATTTATAGGTAAATTATACATCAAATAATAATTATTATCAATAGAATTTAACTAGATTTCATAAATAAAAGTTTAATTAAAATATTTTCAATACTTCATTTAATATAGGTCACTTTTTATTTATAAATTAATATCATAATATGTTTACTACATATACACTATATATACTTACCACTTTTTTTATCTTTATGTATAAAAAAACTATTTTGATTATTTTAAAATAACCAAAATAGTTTTAAATTTAACTAACTGCAACTTTTAAAGACCTTTCTACTATTCTAAACAATACTATTCCTGCAATTAGATTTATAAGTATTGCAGGTAGGACAACTGTTGTAAATAAAGCTATAAAAGGTGCTGGAAGAGCAACTATTAAAAGTGCTGAAACTAAGAAAACTGTACCACTCACTAAAGTACCTAATGGTAAAATAATAATACTTTGTAGTAATCTTTTCTTCTTACGCTCCATATTTTTCATGAATTTATTCATAATAAATACTAATACATATACTATATGAAGAGTTATAATCTTATCTATCATATTAGGAATCTGTCCTCCTGGAAATTTTGTTGTCATCGCAGTAAAAATTCCAGTTACAAGACCTGCTACAAGAGTTGTTTTATATTCTCCATCATTGAGTATAATAATTATAAAAAGCATAGCTAAAGCAAAATCTGGTTGCATTGGTAATCCTAATGCTGGTGTAATTTGATGTAGCATAGCTCCTATTCCTAATAATAACGCATTCATAACTAATTTTTTTGTATTTTTGTTTCTCATAAATATTCCCTCCATAAATTAAATTACTATCTTTCCACTCACTATCTACACTTCATTTCACTAGAATCACCTCCTTATAAATAAAAAAACTCCGTCCTATTACTAGGACGAAGTTACTCGCGTTGCCACCTAACTTGTATAAATTAAAAATTTTTTAATTTATACCTCTTAAAATTCAAATACTAACATATTCTATCTGCTATAAGGTGCAGCACACCATAGGCAATACTCTCTACTCAGATTTCCGCCTATTTCTCAGAAGTCCATTCATTAAATCATTTTCTTGTAAGATTCTCAGCATCTCTCACTCTCTGTATTGAAACTATCATTTAACTACTTACTCTTCATCTACGAATTTCTTTATATATTTATATTTCTATAATATACAAAATACCATTATTTGTCAACATTTTTTTTGTTTTATATTACTCTTTGAATTATTACTATAATGAAAATAATAATACCAACAAATATGCACAAATCCCCTATTATATTATAACCACTTTTCTCTAATCTTTTTGCTAATTCATATTGGTTTATTCCTATTAACATCTCTGTTATAGCTAAAAATAATATTCCAAGCTCTAGACTAAGTCCTAGTCCCATAAAATAAATCAAAATAAGCACAGTGGTTATAACACTTGATATAATTGTTGCAATTGTTATCATCTTAGTTTTATTTTGCATAAAACCACCTTTTAATATTACTTACATATAATATATATTCATTGAAATAGTCAAACTTAACTTCAATAAGATAAATTTAAAAATAATCCTCTCTAAACATTGCCATTAGAATTTTATCATGATATTTTCCTTCTCTAAATACTTCCCTCTTTAATACACCTTCAACTTTAAAGCCTAGATGTTCATATAACTTTATTGCTCTAGTATTAAAATCATATACTGTTAATTTTATTTTTTCTAAATTCAACTCATTAAAAATAAAGTTAATAAGTATTTCTAAAGCATCAGTTGCATAACCTTGTCCCCAATAATCCATATCCCCTATAAAAATTCCAATAGTACAAATTCTATTTTTCAAATCTGTAGAATTTATCCCACAACCACCTATATACTCACTCGTTTCTAAATCTTCAATCGCAAAATTATAGGTCATTTTCTCATTAGATTTATTATTATTTATGAATTCCTCTTCCTCGTCTATACTTATAGGAAATATAGCCTCTTCCGTCAAAGTTCTAGCTATAGAATAATCATTTATATATCTATGCGCTATTACTACATCACTTGCTTTATACTCTCTTAATATAACTTTAGTTCCATCAAACATTAAAACTCCCCACCCTTTATCTATCTATAAATACTCCTAAATTTTTCAATTCTTATATTTATATTTTACCATAGTATCTTATGCTAATAAAAATACTAATTATCAATATAGTATTAATTTGGCTTATTGGTATCCCTCATCTAAATAAAAAATTCATCTTATCTCTAGAATTATCAAGTGCTAAAAACTCTATAATAATTTTAAAATTTTCCTTTTTCCTAAAATTATATTATTATATATAGTGTATTGCAATAAAAAATAAACAAAAGAGGTGGATAAAATGCCAAAAACACTAGCTTTAGTTATAGCGCTAGGAATTATTATAGCATTATTTTTCTTATCACATAAATCAGGGTTTATTAAAAAACTCGCTATAATAATTTCTAAATGGACAAAAAACTTACCAGAAATGGCGATACATATGATAGGGTTTGTAATAAACTTTATTTTAATTATAGCAGTTGGTTTAACTAACAATGTAATAAATCAAGCTTGGTTTACAGTTACTATCTTCCCATTAGTAATATCTATTTCTATAATATTAACTATGGCAATAGTTAATACACCTAAAATTCATGCATTAGAAAATGCAAAACATCCAGCTAAAAAGGTAAATCCAGCAAACAAGCAAAAGATTAAAACAACATATGTTAGTCCTGTTGATAAAAAATCTAAAAACATAAAACCTACAGCTAAGAAAAAAACTAATAGGACTAAATAAATCTAAATAAAAATACTCTCTTTAATAGAATGTAAAAAGCATTCTATTAAGAGAGTATTTTTTTAAGTCACTAAATTTTATTCAATTAAAAATTACTTTAGGCTACTTAGTCCCTGTTGAACCATATCCACCTCGATTTTCTGTTGTTCCTAAATCTTCTACAAACTCTATTTCAACACCATTCATAGTCGCTTTAACAACTTCAAATTGGAGTATTCTATCGTCATAATTCATCTTTCCATCTTTAAGGCAAGCAAACATTGAACACCACTGATCATCATTTCCATTATAGGCATTATCTATTTGACCTACTGAATTAGTTAAAATAAGTCCATAATTTTTAAATGTGCTGCTTCTTGGATAAACATTTGCTTTATATCCATCTGGTAATTTCATTGAAAAACCAAGTTTTACAAAAACCACATCTCCAAATTTATATTCACAAGGGAAAGTTTTTTCTTCTCCATTTACAGATATTGTACTTGCTCTAAGATCTATTAAATCCCCTTTATCTATTTTCTCCATTTTTGTTAAGTTCTTATCTATGTATCTTACTTCTAATTTCATATCTCTCCTAGTAATAATACTAGACTCACCACCTTTCTTTTGTAATACACACAATTCTACACTTTTGAAGTTAAAGAATAAAACTACGCTGTGTTTTTAAACTAAATAATATTTTACACTAAAACACATAAAAAAAGCTACTAGATTATTCCCTCTAAAAAGTAGATAACTTTCTAATAATCTTAGCAGCTATGAATATTTTATTTATACTAATACTTTAATACTATATCAATTAAAGTATTGGTATAAAAAACAAATTCTTGTTCTTGCTTTGAACCTATAGCTCTTATTAACTCTAATGCGTTACTTGTTAAAGATTCTAAATATCTTTTTAGAAAAACTTTACTATTAGTATATCCTTCTAAATTATCTAAAGTTATTTTCATCGGCTCTATAATTTCAACAATTTTGCTTAGCCTTGTTTTTGCTAAAAATATTTCATTTTGTGCAAGATGTGTTTTAGTGATTATACTCGCTCTAAAACTATCTAAAATATCTCTAAGATTATATATTTGATCTTCTAATATAACCGCATCATTTTTCCCTATTAGCTTTGATATCAAAATTTTCTCCATATATAATCACCTCATAAATTGAATTTTATAATACATTAGGTTTTTCCTAACGCACTATTCTAATAATTATAACATATAAACATAAAATGAATTATTTTAATGACTAAAAGGCACTAGAATAATATTATTCTAGTGCCTAATATATATTAATTAAACAAATTTAATATATATAACTTACTATATTTTATTTGTTTAATAATGATTCTCCTGTCATTTCAGCTGGTTTATCTAAACCTAAAACATCTAACATTGTAGGTGCTATATCTGCTAGTTTACCATCTGCTAGGTTTTTCCCTTCAGCATTATTTGCTATCCAGAAGAATGGAACAAGATTTGTTGTATGAGCTGTCATTGGTTTACCTGTTGAGTAATCTATCATTACTTCAGCATTTCCGTGGTCAGCTGTTACAAATAAAGTACCATCTTTTTCTAATATTTTATCAGAAATTCTTCCAACTGCAGTATCAACAGCTTCTACTGCTTTAATAGCTGCTTCTACAACTCCTGTATGACCAACCATATCTGGATTAGCAAAGTTTACTATCACTACATCATATTTATCTTCATCAAGTGCAGCTATAAGTTTATCTGTTAATTCAGGTGCATTCATTTCTGGCTGTAAGTCATAAGTTGCAACTTTTGGTGAAGGAACTAATAATCTATCTTCTCCTTCATTTGGTGCTTCTATTCCACCATTAAAGAAGAATGTTACGTGTGCATACTTTTCAGTTTCAGCAGCTCTTAATTGTTTAAGACCTTTTTCTGCTAAATATTCACCTAATGTATTTGTGTGTGTTTCAGGTTTATATGCAACATTTACATTTTCTATAGTTTTATCAAATTGTGTCATACAAACAAAGTGTGTACTAACTCTTTCTCTAGTAAATCCAGCAAAATCAACATCTACTAAAGCTCTAGTAAGTTCTCTTGCTCTATCTGGTCTAAAGTTAAAGAATATTACTGAATCATTATTATTAACTGTAGCAACAGGAGTTGCTCCATTCATAACAACTGTTGGTAATACAAACTCATCTGTTTTATTATCATGATATGAATTTTCTATAGCTTCTACAGCTGATGTAGCTTTTTCACCTTCGCCTTTAACAATAGCATTATAAGCAAGTTCTACTCTATCCCATCTATTATCTCTATCCATTGCATAATATCTTCCTGATACTGTTGCAATTTTACCTACTCCGATTTCTTTCATTGCATTTTCAATTTCAACTATAAAATCTTTACCTGAACCTGGAGCAACATCTCTTCCATCCATAAATGCATGAACATAAACTTCGTTTAATTCATTTCTTTTAGCAAGTTCTAATAAACCTTTTAAGTGATTTATATGTGAGTGAACTCCACCATTTGATAATAATCCCATTAAGTGTAAAGCTGTTTTATTTTCTTTAGCACTCTTAACAGCATTTACTAAAGCTTCATTTTCAAAGAAATCACCATCTTCAATAGCTTTTGTGATTCTTGTAAGCTCTTGGTATATTATTCTTCCTGTTCCTATATTTAAATGTCCAACTTCTGAGTTACCCATTTGTCCATCAGGAAGTCCAACTTTCATTCCTGATGCATGTAATTTTGAAACTGGATATTTAGCTTTTAATCTATCTAAATTAGGTTTGTTAGCAGCAGCAACAGCATTTCCATCACCGGCTTCTGTACATCCCATTCCATCTAATATCATTAACATTACTGGTCTTTTTGTCATTATAAATCCCCTCCAAACTATTGTTCTATCCATAGTAATCAAACTGTTTCGCTCTGAATTCAAATAATTACTATATCTTTATATATTTTTAATTCTCTAAATCATATTAAAATTCTATTTATTAATCTATAAAAATTTCTACTTGATTCTCAAACTTTTTTCATAATTTTAATGAGGTTTTAACCTTTTTAAAACAGCTTTTCTATACATTTATTATACATCTTGTTATAATAAAAAACAATAGTAAAAGAGAATTGTTATTAATTAACTATTACTATTGTTTATTTTTAGTTATTTATCTTTTTTAAAATTAGAACATAACTATTTGTGAGAAATCATCAGCTTTTAAGCTAGCTCCACCAACTAAAGCACCATCGATATCTGACATACCCATTTGCTCAGCTATTGTGTTAGGCTTAACTGATCCACCGTATTGAATTCTTACTTTATCAGCAACTTCTTTACCGTACATGTTGGCAACCATAGCTCTTATTGCAGCTATTGTTTCATTTGCTTGCTCTGATGTAGCAGTTTTTCCTGTTCCTATAGCCCAGATTGGCTCATAAGCTATAACAGCTGTAGCTGCTTCTTCATCTGTAAGACCTGCAAAGCTAACTTTTATTTGTGATTCGATAACTTCGTTAGTTCTTCCTGATTCTCTATCTTCTAAAGTTTCACCATAGCATATTACTGGTACTAAGTTATGCGCAAATGCAGCAGCCATTTTTAATTTAAGATCTGCATCTGTTTCATTGTAATAAGCTCTTCTTTCACTGTGTCCTAATATTACATATTCAACACCCATAGCTTCTAACATTTCAGCTGAAACTTCTCCTGTGAATGCTCCTGTTTGTTCAAAATGCATGTTTTGAGCACCTATTTTAACATTTGATCCTTTTGCAGCTTTTATAGCAGCATCTAAACAAACGTATGTAGGGAATATTACTACATCACATTTAGCATCTTTAACTAATGGTTTTAATTCATTTATAACTTCTACAGCCTTATCTACTGTATGATTCATTTTCCAGTTTCCTGCGATAATTGGAGTTCTCATCCTATCCACCTCATAATTTAAAATTTATTTTTTTATAAAATAAGCCCTCTTAAAAGGGCTTACTTTTCCTTTAATACTTCAATCTGAACTTATAATCTTAATTTAATTTTTAGCTTTTACTAAAAATTAGTCGTTTAAAGCGTCTATTCCTGGTAATACTTTACCTTCTAAGAATTCAAGTGAAGCTCCACCACCTGTTGAGATATGTGACATTTGCTCTCCGAATCCTAAAATGTTAACAGCAGCAGCTGAATCTCCACCACCAATTATAGTTGTAGCATCTGAATCTGCCATAGCTTTAGCAACAGCGATTGTACCTTTATTGAAGTTTTCGAATTCGAATACTCCCATAGGTCCGTTCCATATAACTGTTTTAGCATCTTTAACTGCATTAGCATATATTTCTTCTGATTTAGGTCCGATATCAAGTCCCATAAATCCATCAGCAATGTTTTGATCTTCTGTAACTACAGCCTCAACATCTTTGAATTCAGCAGCAACTCTATGGTCTACTGGTAATAATAATTTAACACCTTTAGCTTCTGCCTTATCAAGCATTTCTTTAGCGTAATCTACTTTATCTTCTTCTACTAATGAACTTCCTACTGTATAACCTTGAGCTTTTAAGAATGTGTAAGCCATTCCTCCACCGATTATTAATGTATCAACTTTTTCTAATAAGTTGTTTATAACATTAATTTTATCTGAAACTTTAGCTCCTCCAAGTATAGCAACGAAAGGTCTAACTGGACTTTCAACTGCATTTCCTAAGAATTCAAGTTCTTTTTGGATTAAATATCCACATACTGCTGGTTTTAAGAATTCAGTTACACCAACTGTTGAACAGTGAGCTCTGTGAGCTGATCCAAAAGCATCATCAACGAACATTTCAGCAAGGCTTGCAAGTTCTTTTGAGAATTCTTCTCCATTTTTAGTTTCTTCTTTTCTGAATCTAGTGTTTTCTAATAAAACAACATCTCCATCATTCATAGCTGCAACAGCTTTTTTAGCATGCTCTCCAACAACTACGTCATCAGCAGCAAATACTACATCTTTACCAAGCATTACACTTAATCTTTTAGCAACTGGAGCTAATGATAATTCTGGTTTAACTTCTCCTTTTGGTTTACCCATGTGTGAGCAAAGGATAACTTTAGCACCATTATCTACTAAATATTTAATAGTTGGCATAGCTCCTACTAATCTGTTTTCATCTGTGATAACTCCATCTTTTAATGGCACGTTAAAGTCACATCTTACTAATACTTTTTTACCTTTTACTTGTACATCTTCGATTGTTTTCTTATTGAAGTTCATTCCATTCACCTCTTAATTTTTTTTGTTTTTAAATTTATATAAATATAATACTAGTTAGTTAATTTTACTATTTAAACAAAAGGAGCCTGGATTATAGTCTTAACTACAAAACCAGGCCTCCTTCTTATTTATTATTAATATTCAATTCTCTAAATTACTTAGAAACTACGAATTTTAATGTTCTTACTAATTGGTTTGTGTATGACATTTCGTTATCATACCAAGAAGCAACTTTAACTAATTGTTCTCCGTTTACTTCCATTATTTTTGTTTGTGTAGCATCGAATAATGATCCGAATGAAATTCCGATTATATCTGATGATACTATTGGATCTTCTGTGTAACCGAATGATTCGTTTGCAGCAGCAGCCATAGCAGCGTTAACTTCTTCAACTGTTACTTTCTTATCTAATGTACAAACTAATTCTGTTAATGATCCTGTTATAACTGGAACTCTTTGAGCATTACCATCTAATTTACCAGCTAATGCAGGTATAACTAATCCGATAGCTTTAGCAGCTCCTGTTGAGTTAGGTACGATACTTGCAGCCGCAGCTCTAGCTCTTCTTAAATCACCTTTAGCGTGTGGAGCATCTAATGTATTTTGATCGTTTGTGTAAGCATGAATTGTAGTCATGAAACCTTTGTTTAATCCAAATTTTTCGTTTAATACGTTAGCCATTGGAGCTAAACAGTTTGTTGTACATGAAGCACCTGATATTACTTTATCTTCTGCTTTAAGTATATTGTGGTTTACATTGTAAACTACTGTTGGAACATCATTTCCAGCTGGAGCTGATATAACAACTTTTTTAGCACCTGCTTCTAAGTGAGCTGAAGCTTTATCTTTTGCTGCGAAGAATCCTGTACACTCTAATACTACGTCTACATTTAATTCTCCCCATGGTAAGTTTTTAGGATCTCTGTCTGCAACAACTTTGATCTCTTTACCATTAACTATGAAAGCACCTTCTTTAACTTCGATTTCTCCGTTAAATCTTCCTTGTGCTGA
>JBOFRC010000067.1:0-16800 GCA_051650825.1 Sarcina sp.
GCACTAAAGTAAGACTTTAGTACTATTATTTATATAGTAAGCAATTTTCATAGATGTTTAATTAAATAATAGTATAAAATAGAAACCATACCAAATAGAATTAATTTATATTTCTATAAGTTATTTATATTTTAATAAGTAATAAAATTTTTTTATAATATGAATGGTAGTTAGTAGATTTATATATTTAGATTCTGTATAAAAACACTTTTGTTTAATCTAAATATAAGCTTATGTTAAGTTTTGTTTAATATAAATTAAACAAAAAAATAGTGCTTCTTATTTTAAAGCCTGTAAAAATTTGAAGCATTATTATTTAAAATTAGTTGCTAGATAAAGACGAAAGGACTAAATTGCAATAATTTAGTCCTTTCGTCTTTATCTTATAATTAATTCATCAATTGTAGAAGATTTTATTTCATTTATGTCTGTATCAGACAATCCATCTATGTTTGCAGGTAGGAACGGTTCAGCTAAAGCAATAAGTTTAATTGATTTTGCATTTTCTAGATCTTTATTATTAAAAGTATCATCTTCTAAATTTTGCGATGATGATAAATTAAGTTCAGCGATATTAGAGTGATTATAATGCTTAGACTCTTTTCTGAGTTTATCTATGGCTGTGTACTTAGATATTGCAATTAACCAAACAATAAACTTTGACTTCTCTTTATTAAATTTACCTATGTTTTCCCAAATTTTGAGTAAAACTTCATTAGTACATTCTTTGCTTAATTCTCTATTATTTAGAATTCCGTCACACACTTTAAAAATTATATTAGAATAATTTTCTACTAAAAAATCTAAAGCAGCTAAATCTTTTTTCTTAAGTTTATTTATAAATGTATTGAAATTTTTCAAGTATATCCCCCTTAAATGCCCATATCAAGCAATAATACCATTAACTAGTGAATACAAATTAAACTTTATTGTTATAAATAATTAAATCTGAAAGTCCTTTCAAAAGAATATTCGAACAATATCTCAAAATATTTCAGTATAATTTAAAAATTTATTTTATATTTAAAAATAGAAAAAAAGTTTTTTGAAAATATGGTAATTTAGTAAAGGGTAGAAAAGTCTCTAAATGCTTAAGAATAGTTGTGTTAGAAGTGAAGTAGTATTATTAAAAAGTCTTTTCTTATTGGAAATTAAGAGCTAAAATATATTTTTAGAATTATAATTTAGATGGTAGTATAATACTATAAAATAAGTTTAGAGAGATTGAGGTGCTTTAATGATATATGTACTAGTTGGAAAGAGTAGTTCGGGAAAGGATACTTTAATGAGAGCTGTTATGGCGAAAAATAAAAAGTTAGAAAATCCAGTTTCATATACATCAAGACCTATTAGACAAAATGAGGTAGATGGTGTAGATTATAACTTTTTAACTAAAGAACAGTTTTTAACGAAACTAAAAAATGGGGAGTTATTAGAATATAGAGAATATAAAACTATATATGACGCAGAAGAAGTAACATGGTATTATGGACTTCCTTTTTCAGCATTTGAAGTTGGCAAGGATTATATAGTTGTTATTGATTTTGAGGGTGCAAAAAAATTAATTAAAAATAGAGATGATGTAAAAATTATTTATATTGATGCATCTGATGATGTAAGATTCACAAGATCTTTAATAAGAGAGAATATAATAGATTCTGAAGATGAAAGAGTTGCTGAAATAAAAAGAAGAATGGAAGTAGATAATTCTGAATTTATTAAAGAGGAGCTAGAAAAATTAAGTTCTATGATAATTCAAAATAATAGAAATAATGAATTAGATGAAAATATAGAAAAGATTTTAGGATTAATGTAAGAAGATTAGACAAACTAGAGGTTAAAATAGAGCAGAGTTTTGACTTTATTAATATGTTGAATAATAGGTACCTATAGACTGTGATTTCTTTAAATATTACTTATAAAAAATAGTAATTTTAGAAATACTAGTTAATAGAGGAATTTTAGAAATAAAGAAAAATATATATCTAAAGTTTTATAAAAAGATATACAAATGAAGAATTAGGAGAGAAAGATGAAGAGGATTTTAGTAGGAGTATTAATGGCTGGAATAATAGGAACTGCAGGTACAACAACATTAGCAGCTACTGTTTCAAGTAATAATGCTAACAATGGTAGTGGTAATGTTGTTTCTGTTGGAGAAGCAGCTAAAGTAAATAATTTAATAACATATACAAGTGCAAATAATAATTTATCTAGCATAAGTTCTGCAAAAGCAACTGAATTTGATGCGCCTAAAGCTAGTTCACAAGGGTATTTAGAGAGAATGCCATCAACTACTATACAAACTAAATATGGAAATATGCAAGTTTCACAAGATGGTAAGGGATATACAGTAAAAAATCTTAGTAATGCTAATGCCCCTGTGCTTTATGTTGGTGTAGTAAATATGATTTATACTGTGAATACACAAGTAGATTTAAAAGGTTTAGTTACACCTAATATATATAATGCAAATGGACAAGAGATAAAAGGTACTATAACATTTCCTAATATAGATACTAGTAAAACTGGTTATGGAGAATCATACATAGAAGCAAGTGATGGAAATGGAAATATAACTGTAGCACCATTTATTTATAATGTAGTTAACTTTAAAAGCAGCATAAATGTTGCGAAAAACTTTAATGTAGATAATTTAACTGTATCAGATATTTTAAGTGGGGGAACAGATAATTTAAGATCATATGTAGCTCACTATGACGCAGGATCTGGAAAAATTATAGTTGGGGTAAGTAGAGGTGTTGCATCAGCAAGACAAGAGGTTCCGATAACTTTTGGAGAGCAAAAAGCTACACAAGAACCTGCTAATACACCAAAAGTAACAACAGAAAATCAACAAAGTACAAAAAAAGTTGAAAATAGTACACAAGGAGATTATAAGGTTCCTCTACTTGTAGAAATTCTTATAAGTCCAATAACATATATTGTAATTGGAGCAATTTTAATAGCTCTTATTTGGTTTTTATGTTTTTAGAATAATTTAATTTTTTTAGGAAAGGTGGTGAGACTACCTTTAGATTAAAATAATTATTCTAAAAGGTAGGAAAACATTGAAAAAAGAGAGAAAAAAAAGAAGGAAATTAGGGGTCATACTGATAATACTAGTAGTTCTAGTATTAGGTGGTATATATGGATATGTTAATTTTACTTATAAAACTTATTTAGGAATGGATTTAAATTTTGCTAATAATAAAGGTAGCGTTGTTAGTGAAATAGGAAATATAGTTACAGGACAAAGCTTTACGAATCCTATTGAGGAAGTAGGAAATTTACAAGAGTTTTATGATAAAGCTCATGCGATAAATAATGGTGTAATAGGTTGGATTGCCATACCAGGAACTAATATAAATTATCCTGTAAACTACGGTAAGGGTGATGATTATTATTTAAAACATAACTGGAAGGGGGATCCTTACTGGAATGGTTCAATATTCTTATCACAATTTAATGATGGTTTTTCTAATGTATCTTTAATAAATGGACATAATATGCTTAATGGAATTATGTTCTCACAATTAGAGAATTTTACAAATAAAGATTTCTTTGATACTAAAAATATCTATTTATATAATGGTGAAACAGGAAAAATTGAAACATTTAAACCTATAGCAGCAGAATATGTAACACCAGAGGTAAGTTTAGATTTAGGAGCATTAGATCAAACAGCAAGAGCTAGTGAAGTCTCAAAACTTATGGCAAATTCTATGTATCCTAAAGTTGAATATAATGGAAATAATGTGTTGTTATTAAATACTTGTCTATCTAATGGATCAGGTAAGCATTTACTAGTAGCAGCAGAGCAAATTAGCTAAAAGTGAATTAAAACTTTTTTAGAGTTTATATCTTAAAAGTTATAGAGTAAATTTAAAAAGGGATTATATTGTGATAGAGAATAAATTCTATTGCAATATAGTCCTTTTAATTTCGGAAATATTTTACAAATTACTTTTAGCAGATAGACATAAAAATTTAATTTTTTGAAAAGTAGACGAATTTTGGAAATTTGTATAAAATAGAGATGGAATAATTAATTTTGGGGATTATAAGGGGGGCTATAAATGAAAAATACAAAAATAAGTGTTATAGTTTTAGGCGTTGTTATTATAGGAGCAGTTGCTACGACTATTGGTTACAAAGCATCAATACAAAAGAATGTTGTACAAAAATCAGAGATTAAAAATAAATCTGATGTAAAATCTAATGATGGACAATCAGGAGTACAAGGAGAAGTAGAGTCTAAAGAGAAGGAAACTGATGAAAATATAGAATATGAGAAAAATAATTCTAATGAGAAGCAGACTTCAGTTAATACAAATGAAGAAAGCAAAGAAAAGAAAGAAAGTTCTAATTTTGAGGCTAAATTAAATTCTTATGTTACAGAATTTAGAGAGGGAAAGAGTGATGTTCCAGAATTTATGAGTAATTTAAGAAGTATAGATACTAAAAATTTAAGCAATGATGAAAAACTACAGCTTGATAATGTTAACAAAGCTGCTAGTGAGTGGAGTGATTTAAATTCTTTTTATAGTCAGGTTAGAATGGCTGGAGATGGATCTATGCAAGATATAGTTAAATATTCTGGGGCTAATGAACTGGCTTTAGCTAAAGAAATATCAAAAATAGATACTAAAAATATAATAGATACAGGCATAGTATCTAGAGAAAATGTAGATAAGAGAACTACATTTTTAGAAGAATATATAAAGGCACAAGAAGAAAATTTAAATAAGCAAAATAGTAATTAAATAAAATTATATTAAACAAGTAAAAGAAAATGGAATAGCACAAATTAAAAGTATTTTGTGCTATTGATATAAAGTTAATTTATAAAAAGTTAGTTCGAGGGTGAAATTTTGAACTGACTTTTTATTCGTTTAATATAGAATTTATAAACACATATTAATTACTTAAAAATTTTTTTTATAAAATAAGCTAGAGGATATCTGCTAAAATAGATTGACTTAAGTGTATTATTTGAATTGAGTTTATCTTCATATATTGCCTGTGGTAAAATTAAATGAAAAGATTTAGATACAAAGAAGGTTGTGTTGAGATGAAGTTATTTAAAAGAAAAAAGAAAAAGCAGTTAAAAGACTATATAACAAAAGAAAATATAGAGAATGCAAAGATAGTAATTTCTGAGCTTTTAGAAAAAAAGAATGAATTACAATCTCAAATATCTGATTTTAAAGAAGATGTAGAAAAAATAAAAGCTAGAAAAGAAGAGCTTATGAGTAAAATAAATGACCTTAATAAAGAAGATGAAAAATATAATAGAGTTTATGCCTTAGTAGCAGAAAAAAGAAAAAAGTAATTTAACAACAAGGAGTAGCAGTTAGCTCATGAAAGAAGTAGAAGTTAAAAGCAAAAGTTTAAAAAGTAAATGTAAGAGTAAAGTTTTAGATAGAGTATTAAAAATGATGTTTAAAAATTCTGTTTATAAAAATATAGAAATTTTTAATCAAGAGATGGAGAAAAGACAAAATGAGTCTTTAAATACAAGCGTTGTGGATAAATATAAGTTTAAGTTAGAGATGGAGAAAAAATTTATAAATGATATGCCTATTTATGAGCTTACTCCTAAAACATTGAAAAATACGAAAGTAATAGTATATTTTCATGGTGGAGCTTATGTTGAAGAGATATCAAAACAACATATTAGATTTTTAGAATCATTAGCAGAAAAGGTCGGGTCAAAAATAATTGTTCCTATATATAAACTTGCACCAAGACATGTCTATAAGGATGCCTATAAAGATTTAATAGATTTTTATAATACTGAATTGAAATGTGTAAATGAAGATAATCTTGTGTTTATGGGAGATTCAGCAGGTGGTGGATTAGCTTTAGCATTTGCACAGTATTTGAAAAATTTAGGGAAAGCTTTTCCAAAAGATTTATATTTAATTTCACCATGGCTAGATGTTAGTATGTCTAAAGGGAGTGAAATGAAAGATATAGAGTCTAAGGATTTAATATTGGGAATTGATACTTTAGCAGAGGCTGGGAAGCTATGGGCTGAAGGTGAAGATAATATAGATAACTATCTTGTTAGTCCTATAAATGGAAATTTAGAAGATTTTAATAAGATTTCTATTTTTACAGGAACTTTTGATATATTAAATTTAGATTCTAAAAGATTAAGAGATAAGTTAAGTAATATGAATGTTATTTTAAATTATCATGAAGAGGAAGGACTACCACATGTATATCCTATTCTTCCACTTGATGAATCAAAAGAGTTTTTAGAAATTATTTCTAATGAATTAAATTCGATAGAGAATTAAAGTAATTTAGTATATAATTTATAATTGGAAAAAAGATAAATGCAAAGATAATTTAGCTGTTATATAAAAAATTTACTAAAGATAAATATGTAGATAAAATTTCAGGAGGAAGACGGATGAGGAGAAATAGAATTGTTTCTGCTATTCTTACAGGAATTGCAGCGACTACTATGGGTGGTATTGCTACAAGTGCAACGAGTAATGTTATATTATTAACAAAAAATCAAACAGATAATTTTAAATTAGCTTGTGTAGTTAATAAAACTGGAGATTTAACTATAAAAGATAATAATGGGAAAGTAATTGGATATGCATCAGAAGGTGAAATGTTAGAAGTAAAAAGTGCAGGGAAAACTCAGTCACTAGTTACAGTAAAAGAAACAGGAATAACTGGATATATAGATAATAAAAATATTTTATATATAGAACCAGGAAATTTAAATGATTCTAAAGCTATGAATCAAGCAGGAGAAGTTACAAATGTAACTACAGGTTTATACCTTAGACAGGAGCCAAATGTTAATTCACAAATTTTAGGGACAATAAAAAATGGCACTAAACTTAAGTTATCAGCTAAAGTTGGAGATTGGTATAAAGCTTCAGTTGATGGAACACAAGGTTATTTATTTGGAACTTATGTTGATCAATTAAAGGAATTAAATTCTAAAGCTCAAACTAATATTATAGATAATGTTAAGTTTATGACAACAAATACAAGTTTTGATATTGTAGAGCCTTATAACTATAGTTTTGTAGATAATAATGGTAAGGTGAGTTTAGCTAAATCTGATAACAAAGATTTTAAGCCTTTTAATTATGATATGATAGGTGCTAAAGCTACTTCTATGTCAAGTGGAAAAGCTTTACCTATAAAATTTAGTGGCAATGTTGATATTTCAAAACCAGGTGTATATAAAGTAGCTATGACTGTTTCAAATGATAATAAAGATATAACAGATAATTTGGATATACATATAATGGACAAGCCTCCTATTATTGTAGCACAGGGTGCTAGTGTAAATGCTAGCTTAAATGAACTTGCTCCTAGTACATTCGTAAAAGGTGCATATTCACAATACGGGGACATTTTAAATAATAATGATATAGAAGTCAATGGAAAGAGCTTTTTAAATGGGATTGATATTGCAAATCCAGGACAAAAAAAGGTTAATCTAACTGTTAAAGATAAGTATGGAACAATAGGAACTAAAACAGTAATTATAGATGTACAAGGTGGGCTTAAACCTATTATTACAGGAAATAATATTGATCTTACTGTTGGTGCACAATTTAATTTAGCAGATTTAAATATAAATGTTAAAAATGGAATTATAACAGGTTATCAATTTGTGGATAACAATACAAATGCGGGAATTGGATATAATAACTCAGGAGTATTAAATGCTAATAAGAATGTAACATTAAATACTAATGTACAAGGATTTTATACATTAAAAGTTTCTGCTGTTAATATGCAAAATGGAAATACAGCAACAAAAGATTTTGTAGTTTCAGTAATTTAAAGAATATATGCTCTTAATACTTTTAGATATATTAAAAGTATTAAGAGCATATTTTATATGTGGATATTAAAGTGAGTATGAAGTAGATTTAGTAGAAATGAGTGAAATTAATGCCTTTATGTGGTAATATGTAAAGGTATACAAAAAAGAGGGGAGTGAATTTGTTATGAAAATAGCATTAATTGCACATGATAAGAAAAAAGATGATATTGTGAATTTTGCAAAGGAGTATAAGGATGTTTTATCAAATTTAGACCTTATTGCAACAGGAACTACTGGTCTTAGAATTGAAGAGGGCACAGGACTTAAAGTAAAGCGTTATAAAAGTGGACCTCTTGGAGGAGATCAACAAATAGGTGCTCTTATTCCAGAAAAGGAAATAGATATGATAATTTTCTTTAGAGACCCATTAACAGCTCAGCCACATGAACCAGATGTAAGTGCTTTATTAAGATTATGTGATGTTTATGAGTTACCACTTGCAACAAATCCTGCTACTGCAAAAATGTTGATAGAGGGAATTGTATTTGAAGAAAACATAAAAACAAAGTAATAATTTGATATAATAAAATTGATTAAAAAATTGATTGAAAATCAATAAAGGAGATTTTTTATTATGTTAGATTTCAAAGTAGGAAGTTTGCTTCCAGAAGAGTTTATTGGACTTACTCCAGAGGGCTTTAGTGGAGCTTTTTCCGAAGATATTATATTTATTTTAAAAATGGATGAAATTACTGAACAAGAAATAGAAATATTTAAGATAGGTAGTATAAGCGCCGATTTATTAGAACTTGATATGTTCAAAGAAGAAATTGGAAATGTTTATGCGTTTTCTATTTTAGTAGATGGATTTATAGACAATAGTGAGGTTATGATTGATTTTAGAGTACCAAGCATAGAAGCTATTATGCCAAAAACTTTTATAAATGGAGCGGGAATTAATGCTGCATTAATATTAGTTGATGGAAATGATAATATTAAGGCTATGAGGGAATTTAAGCTTAGTTCTGAATTTAGTAACTTAGTTTCTGAAAAAGCATATGAACAAAATGCTTTTGTAAGTACAAAGCAAGATGAGGATAGGGACTATATAATTGAAATATTTGAAAAATTATTTGCAAATGAGCCAGAAGATAATTTAAGTTTATATTCTATAGCAAGAATAGATGTGTAGGATAAAAAATATTGAGATTTAGGAAAACTAAGATTACTTTATAGACTAAAAAAGCCTCACTTAAAATTATTTTATAGTGAGGCTTTTTTAGCGTATTGGTAAAAGTTTAATATAGATTATTTTTTTGCATATACTATTTTAAAATAGTCTTTACCAAATATGTCATCAATAATGTATTCATAATTTTTCGTTAGATACTTGATGACTTCGGTAATCATTTTGTTACTAAGCTCTAGAATCTTTATTGATTCATTTAGCTTAATAGAGATATAGTCGAATTGTAGTTCTTTATTTAGAAATTTTTTGATTATGTTAGATATATTTTCTAATTTCCTATTAGTATTATTCAAAGTATAGGATTCGACAAGAACTAAAGTAGATATTACTGCAAATTTGTGACGCTCTAATAGAAAAAGGTTTTCTTTTAAATAATGCTTAGGATTGTGTTTTAGTGAGAGTGTATCATTAATTAAAAGTTCTCTTAGTTCGCCAGCAATAGGCAAAGTGAAATATTTATTTGAGAGTTTATTTGATATTTCTATTATGTACTCATAAAAAAATAAATCATTTGTATATTGGCAGACTTTATCTAAATATAAAAGTTGCATAAAATCACTATCCTTTCTATATTAATAATAACTAAAAAATTTATAATTATATACTAACATATTCTGGAAAAATTTCTAGATGATATATAAATTATTAGGATTTTAAATGGTTCGATTATGAATATAACATTTTGAAGCATAATAATTGTAGAGGACATATATAATAATTGTAAAATTTACTTTTTCACTAATAAATACATCTAAATTTTATATGGAAAGAAATTCAGGTGTCATAAATATTTATATAATAATATAAAAGAATAAAAATAACTAATTAATATATTTTTGTTTAGCTAATTAAAATATTAATTATTTTATAACTAAAATCTTTCTAGTTATTCATTTAATTGACATTGACAATTAGCAATTAAAAAAATAGAATATATTCACTTTGATATAATTTAGATATTTCAGTTTTAGTGGGTTAAAACCTAGGTTTAGAGTGAAATTTTTAACTTATATTTAAGTAATTCTTAGTTTAAATTTATTTAAAGATGGGGCGTTAAAAAGCTTATATGCTAAATAAAGTACAAAACAAAGGAGACATCTTAGACAAATGAAGAAAAAAGCAGTAACAATTGGTTCCTTGCTGGTTGCTCTAGGAATAGTTTATGGAGATATAGGAACATCTCCATTGTATGTTATGCAGGCTATTTTAGGTACTAACAATAATATAGTATCTGATAGAGTAGTATTAGGAGGGGTTTCATTAGTATTTTGGACTTTAACGTTGCAAACAACAATAAAGTACATATTAATAACATTAAAGGCTGATAACAATGGTGAAGGGGGAATTTTTGCATTATATACGCTTGTAAAGAAGTATGCAAAGTGGCTTATAGTTCCAGCCATAATTGGTGGAGCAGCTATTTTAGCTGATGGAATATTAACACCGCCAGTATCAGTTACGTCCGCAATTGAAGGACTACAAATGTTATTTCCGATTACAGAAAGCATGATAATAATAATAGTAATAATTATTATATTTATATTATTTATGCTTCAAAGGTTTGGTACAGAAAAAATAGGTAAAGTTTTTGGACCTGTTATGCTTGTATGGTTCCTTATGATAGGAATTTTAGGAGCTATGCAAATAACTCATGATCCAAAAATTTTAAAAGCAATTAATCCATATTATGCAATACAACTTATACTTCATGGTGGAGGAAGTGTTGTGTATATATTAGGAGCAGTATTTTTATGTACAACAGGGGCTGAGGCCTTATATTCAGATTTAGGGCATTGTGGAAGAAGAAATATAGAAATAACATGGGTACTAGTAAAACTTTGCCTATTATTAAGTTATTTCGGACAAGGGGCATATTTATTAATGAGAAGAGGAGATGTTGTATCTGACAATCCATTTTTCTTAGTTATGCCAGAATGGTTCATAATAATAGGTGTTGTAATAGCGACACTTGCTACTATTATTGCCAGCCAAGCACTTATATCAGGTTCATTTACCTTAATATCTGAGGCTATAAAACTTAATATATTCCCAAGGCTACATATTAGATATCCAAATGGGGAAAAAGGACAGTTATATATATCTGCTGTTAACTATGCGTTATGTATAGGATGTATAGGAATAGTTTTATTATTTAAAAAATCAGAAAATATGGAAGCAGCATATGGTTTATCAATAACAATAACTATGCTTATGACAACAGTTCTTTTATCACAATATATTAGGTTCAAAAAGAAAAAGCCTATATTATCTGTAGTAGTATTAATAGTTTTTGGAACTATAGAATCAAGTTTCTTATATGCGAACAGCTTTAAAATTCTTAGTGGAGGGTATGTAACTATACTTATAACTCTTGCACTAATTTATCTAATGTATGTTTGGTCATATAGTTCAAAAATTAAGAAAAGATACAGAAAGTTTGTTGATTTATTAGAGTATAAAGATAAATTTAGATTAATCGGGGCTGATAAAGAATTACCTTTATATGCTAGTAATTTAGTTTACTTAACAAAATCAACAGAATGGAATAAAGTTGAAAATAAAATATTATATTCTATATTTAATAAGTTACCAAAGAGAGCTGACTATTATTGGTTCTTAAATATACAGGTTACAGATGAGCCTTATACAAGAGCTTATAGAGTTAATACTATAAAAGAAGATAATATCTTTAGTATAGACTTTAAACTTGGTTTTAGGGTTTCTCAAGGAATAAATTCATTACTTGCTGAGGTAATACAAGAACTTATGTCAACAGGTGAACTTACAGGAACAGCTAAAGAGTATATGCTGACATCTGGAAATAGAACAGCCGTTGGAAACTTTAAGTTTGTTTTAGTAGAAGAAGTGTTAGTAAGTGAAAGTAATTTCTCTTCTTGGGATAAGTTTATTCTAGGAACAAAATTATTTATTAAAAAACTTACAGTATCACCTGAAAAATGGTATGGTATAGATACTAGTGTAGTTGAGATTGAAAAAGTTCCTATTATTGTTGGAACTCGTAAAAAACCAGCTAAATTAACTAGATTAAATTAGAATAAAGTGAAACGTAAAGATGTATCAAAAATTTTGATACATCTTTTTTATATTAAATAGAAAATAGGACATACTAAGTTTAAAGGGAAACCTTCAAATTTTTTATTGGGGTGATAAGATGACTAAAATAAAAGTAGCAAGTATTGTAACTATTGTAGTAGTAGGGATATGTAACTTTAGTAGTATTGCATATAATTTTACTTATAAAACGAGAGAAGTTTTTAGTCAACCCGCATATAATCATGAGTTAGTTTTAGAGCAGGGAAATATATTAGATTCAGGCTCAAGTGCTGATTCTACCTGTTCAGATGTTCTTGATGATAATGAAGAAAATCTTGATAAAAGTACAAGTTCGCAAATGATGTATAACAAAAATAACATGATAAAAAGTGCTGAAAAATATTCAGTACCTGCTTCAAGAGTACGAAAAATGATCAGAAAAGAAGAGCAAAGTGATGATAAAATTGTTTTTCTAACTTTTGATGATGGTCCTCATAGTGTGTATACACCTGAAATTTTGAGAATATTAAAAAATGAAAAAGTTCATGCAACTTTTTTTGTGTTAGGTTCTACATTAACTAATCAAACAAACAAGGAAATATTAAAACAAGAGTATTTACAAGGTCATGCAATATGTAATCATTCTTATTCTCATAATTTTAAGGTATTATATCCTACAAATAAAATGGATATAAATCAAGTTGTTGGAGAATATTATACAACAGATAAAATAATGAAAGATATTTTAGGTAATCAATTTGAATGTAAAGTAATGAGACTACCAGGTGGTTATCTTTCAAGAGAATATTACCATGATCCTAATTTACCTAGCTTAAATAAAAAGTTTGATGAGGAGCAAATTGTGTCTATAGACTGGAATTCAGAAACTGGGGATGCAACATGTACAGAATATACAGCTCATCAATTAGTAGAGAATGCTAAAAGCTATGCTAGATATAGTAAATGTGTAGTTTTGCTTATGCATGATATAAAAGAAAATACAGTAAAATGTTTGCCAGAACTTATTAGATATTATAAAAATCAAGGATATCAGTTTAGAGTAATTTCAAACTAATTGTAAAAAGACTAGAAAATTAAAATTTTCTAGTCTTTTTACAACTTGTATATAAGTATTATAAAACTTTGTTAATACTTTTTCGGTTTTTTTTGCTAGAATAAGAGCGAGATAAATATTGTAATCAATTTAAAGAATTTTTTACAAAAGGGTTAAATTGAAATGTTTATTAGAGATGATACATAAGAAGAGGTGGAGAGAGTGTCAAAAAAAGTTATAGGGATTGTAGTTGGAATTTTAATTGTATGTGGAGTAGGTGCTGGAGCAGCATACTATCATAGTAAAAGTGGGACAAGCCAGGTTCAAAAAACAACTCAAGTTTCGGCTACAGATAATCAAAAAAACAAAACAAATACTAACAATGCTAATACAGCAGTAGCTCCAAGTGAAGCAGAAATTTTAAATAGTAAAATTGTACCTAATGGTAACATTATTGCGTCAGCAGAAGCTTATGCAGTACCAGCAAATGAAGTAGAGCAGATGTTACAAGGAAAATATCAAGGAACACAAAAAGAAATATTTTTAACATTTGATGATGGTCCAAGCATGACTAATACACCAAAAATACTTAATATATTAAAGCAATATGGTGTTCATGGAACATTTTTTGTAGTTGGGTCTAATATTCAAACTCAACAAGATAAAGATATTTTAAAGCAAGAAATATTAGAAGGTAATGCTATAGCAAACCATTCATATACACATGACTATCGTAAGTTGTATCCAGGAAATAGTGTAAGTGTTAGTGCATTTATGAATGAAATGAATAAAACTAACGATGCACTTAAGAGCGTATTAGGTAGCAATTTTAATGCAAGAGTAGTTAGAATGCCAGGTGGATATATGTCTAGAGCTTATTATCATGATAAGAATCTTCCAGCTTTAAATGCTGCTTTTAGCAAAGATGGTGTAACATCAATAGATTGGAGTGCTGAGACAGGCGATGCTGAGTCAAAACCATATACACCAGAACAATTACTTAATAATGCAATAAAAGAAACAAAAGGACAAACACATATAGTTTTATTAATGCATGATATTAAATCAAAAACAGTGGAATCACTTCCTAGTATAATAGAATATTACAAACAACAAGGTTATGAGTTTAAAGTAATATCAAATACAGGAATTAATTAAGTTAAAATTAAAGCTAGTATTTTGCTTCTGTTTATATTATAAGAGCAAAATACTAGCTATTAGATAAAATAAAAAAGGTGATAGCTTTAAGTAGAAAATTCTACATTAAAGTTATCACCTTTCTTTGTTATACTATTCCATTGATATAGCGGCAACTGGACATTGTTCCATAGCTTGCTCTGCATCTGAAATTTGTTCTTCTGTTAATTCAGCAGTAATAGCTTCTGACACTAAATCATCATTCATACTAAATACTGAAGGACAAAGGCTAACGCAAAGTTCACATCCGATACATGTATTAGGATCTACTTTAGCTTTCATATTAAATTCCTCCTGTTAAAATATAACTTATATTTATTATTAAATAGTAATAATTCTAAATTAATCTACTCAATTATTATAATAACACACTTATTATTTGTGTCAATAAAATTATTATACATTTTAAAATATTGAAAAATACTCAAAGCAAGGGACTATATATCTTATAATTAATACTCTTTAAGATGAAATTTAATAAAAATAATAGAATAAGGCAAAATAAGAAGAGATTTAAATTAATTTTATACTTAAAAAAGGGGATAGAATCCTCAGCAGTGTTAACTATCAGATAAAATACAAACAAAAGATAAGAGGTGTTGTAGATGAAGTTTATAAAGTTAGATATTGATGAATGTTATGCTTATTTAGTAGCAAATAAGGCAAATGAAACTGTTATTATAGATCCAAAGCTGGATTATGCAGAGTACTATTTAAATCTATTAAATGAAAAGGGTTTAAAGTTGACATTAATAATAGATACACATTCACATGCTGACCATTTGAGTGCAGGAGCTTATTTAAGAGAAAAAACAGGTGCAACATATGGAATGTACGAAACCAACAATTCAAATGCAGTAAATAGATTTTTTAAAGATGGTGAAGAGTTTAATATTGGCGAACTGAATTTTAAAATTATACATACACCAGGACACACAAGTAATAGTATGAGTATTATTTGTGAAGATAAATTTTTTACTGGTGACTTTTTGTTTCTTGATGGTTCAGGAAGAGATGATTTACCAACAGGTGAATATGAAGCACATTTTAATAGCATAAAAAAAATTCAAGATTTACCAGATTATCTAATTGTATGTCCAGGGCATAATTATGGATCTAATAATTTAGCTACTTTATATCAAGTAAGAAAAGAAAATCCTGTTTTATCATGTGGAACTTTAGAGAAGTTTAAAGAGATAACTAAACCAGATGCTGAGCCAGAGGCATGGATGGCAAATATAGTTGCTTTGAATAATAAAGGAAACACAAGTTTAGATGCTTTTAAAATACCAAGTACTAAATCTGTATGTCAAAAAGGGGCGGCTGAAAATAAACCTTTAGATAATATAACTTATATAACTAAAGAAGAGTTAGATAAGATGCTAAATTCAAATTACAAGCCAATTTTATTAGATGTAAGACAGCCAAAGGAGTTTTTAGAGCTAAAACCCATAGAAGGAATTATTAATATACCTATAGAAGAATTACCAAAAAGAATAGGAGAACTAGAAAAGTATAGAGGTAAAACATTCATCTCTATATGTAAAAGTGGTGGAAGAGCTATGAAAGGTGCTAAAATGATTCACAATTTAGATCTTGGTAAAATCTTTGTTTTAAAAGGTGGCATGCAAGAGTATAGAGAATAAAAGTAATACAAGTTAATACAAAAAAGCTATGAGGAATCCTCATAGCTTAAATTTTTTATTTTTTATATAGTTTTTGTATAAAAGTCTTTTTATTTCTAGCTTCAACAGATTCATCCATTTTTTGTTTTAGATAGATAAGTCGTCTATTAGCTATAAGGCTGTCAAAAACTTCTTTATATATTAAAAGTTCACCTTTACCGCTTAAATTTTTAAAATATTTATTAGAAATATTTTCGATTCTAAAAGCATCTAAATCTTTTATATTATCTATATCTTTTTTCATTTCTTTTAATTTTTCAATTCTTTCAAATTTATTTGCAAGTAAAGTTTGATCATATGTGAAAACTCTATTTATTATCTTATGGACATTATCTAATAATAGTCGTCCTTCAATTAAAAAATCATTTAAAACTTTCATATCATATGCAGAATTATTTACAGAAATTTTTCCATCAATAATATTTGCCTCTAAAATAAAGTTATCAATTTCTTGTACGGTATCTTTATTAGTATGAATTTCAAATAATTTATTAAGTGTTTTATCACAAATTTGCGAATACAATTCAGTTAAGTCATATATTTCAGTTGTCAAACTATAAGGAAGAATTACAAGGCTTCCTAGTATAACTATTATTCCACCAAGGAAGACGAAAAATAGTCTATCCCATGTCATTAAAATCATATGAAGCTGGGAAGTTGAAACTATTGTTAATGCCATAACAGTAGCCGCTGTAATTCTCTTTGAATAATCTGTAAAAGCTATAACAAAATAAATAGCTATAAAAAT
>JBOFRC010000068.1:0-2991 GCA_051650825.1 Sarcina sp.
TTAATTTGCCAATCTACCAATATTCCAAGACTGATGTGTTGGGTATTTAAATAGTTTGACTTTACAGTGTACCTGTAGCAACTTGCTAACACCACCAAAGCTCATTATGGTGTTTTACTGGAGGCTGTTAGTCTGAACATAAACCAGGCTACTACAACTGACTACAGGGCAGAGATGAGGATGTGCTTCAGGTGCATCACATTATCTCCTGCAATGTGATGATGGAAACTCCTCCCTCTCCTCTCTTCATCCTCTCTCCTCCGCTCAACCCCTTTTTATCCACACTCTGTTTTGAAATGCAAGCCAACCGAATCAATCTCTTTTTTTATATAGCACATTTCATAGATCAGAATGCAAGACACTTCAAAAATATACTCGGAGAGCAAAGAAGATTAAGGGGAATATGAAATCTCTTTCCTCATAAATCACCTTGAGTCAGTGCTGGAGGAAGATGTGTCAGCTGGCTGCAAGCTCCAAGCTGCTCGTTACAATGATCCACCCCACTGGGTTGTAGAGAGCTGCACTCAACTCCACATTATACACACCAACACGTCCTCCATTTATTTGTCGGTGCATTTATTTACTATAAATAAATATACATTTATTTATTACAAATGAATGTATATTTATAAAACACATACTTTTATTTATTACAAATACATTTACTAAGAATGTAAAGAGTTGTCCTACAATCCAGACAGCTGCAGTTGTAATATTGTCCCTGTTGAAAGCATTTATATCAGGGGAGAGGTGTGTCCTCCTACAGTTTTGACAGATCGTTTTCTTTCCTTGTGTCACTTGTCTTTAGGCTCCTGCACAACCAGCAGCCCCTAAAATGCTCCATTATTTGTATGAATATTGCAGCATTCTCCCACCAGACGATACCATGTATCTATATGTGAGATTAAGATGTTTCTCTGTGGTAAACATATTTTACTCTTTAATATTGTATTTACCCAATTTCATTAGAAATGAGATGCCATGATCGTTCACCGTATCAAACAAATCACCAATCACTGTTACACATTTGTAAAATAGATGTCATGCTGTCTGTTTGAAAAATACAGCAGATATTCTTACTGAAGGTAAATCGCTACCCCTCCACACACACAGAAGGTCAATCTCTGCACTGAGGCACATTACATACATTCCTTGAGTTTGAATCAGAGAGATGTGGTGTGACTCCTGCTGCAGGGGGCGAGGCTGATAGGAACCAATAAAACACTCTAGCAGCTGTTCTGTAGCTGTAAACCTGTAAAGAGAGAAGAATGAGTCTGACTGGAGCAGTTTCATCTCACAGAGCAGTGGAGAGAGACAGCAGCAGGACCACCACTGTAGGCCGACGTCTCCTTATGACAAAGACCGGAAGCATTGAGTCTGCTCATGCGGGATGATGCTACACTGCCTGCTCGTAAATCCTTAGTAAAGTACTGGTACATATTGGTGTCGGTGGGACATGTGTTATTTTTGTTGCAATAAGACTGCTCCATGTGGACTTTACATCTTGACATTAATCAGGTTAAAATGATGGTAGAGTAGTGTCTAAATGTTGGCTGCCTGAAATGTGTGGGAAGAGTTGTATTCTGACATATCCTTAAACAAAAAAAATAAATACATAGTTTATGTGTGTTAACATTGCAAACTCAGATCAAGAGTCCAGCCTGGTGTAACTCTCAGACGTCAGAGCAGAGCTGAGGATCTGGCTGAGGAAATTTATGTTGGTAAGTGAGAGCAAGGACACTTTGGACACTGCTAGTCTTGTTTCTCATCCTGCTCTGTCCCATCCTTCCTGTTTTGTCCTCCCTCTCTCTTACTCACAAGGTTATTAAGGTTGTCCAGTCTCTCGGTTTGTATCTAGTTAATGATTTACTGAGGTGACAAGCTCCTGGACTGTTTTGTTGCATGTAGAGTCCAGAGGAAGCTGTGTGAGAGAAGGACAGAGGCACAGAGACAGATAAAGAAAGACTGTCTAATTAAATAGTCTCTCTCTCTCTCTCTCTCTCTCTCTCTCTCTCTCTCTCTCTCTCTCTCTCTCTCTCTCTCTCTCTCCGCTCTATTCTTACCACAGGCTTTTTAAAATGAACCCTGATAAGCAGTGTCAGTTGTTTATATGGTAATTCACCAAAGAAAGACATCAGGCATCGGAGTACCCACAGTTTCGCAGAGTGGAAATGAGATATTCTGTTTGTGTGTGGCTGTGTATATGCGTGTTTTTGCTCCACATTGACCTTGTAGGGAAATCATTTGTGGTCAAAGGCAGAATATAAACTGTGCAACTTTAAATATCTATGTATACATTATTTTTCTAGTCTTTCCTGCTCCTTTTCCCTGGTGTCAGACACGCTGAGAGTGGCACATCTCACATGACAGCAGTCAGATTTTTAAATCATGATTCTGTCCAGACTCACCTCTCCTTCAGCGACAGCAGCATACTAGACATGTAATGGGACACTTTTGCAAGCTGACTCTTTCTGGTCAAGATTCAAGATACTTTGAATCTACATGCAATATAGTAAGGACCATATTCCACCTTTTTGATAGCAACACATTACTGCAGAATGTAGTGAAGAAGTGGAGGATCAACTGGTAGTTTAGAGTAAACCAGGGATTCCTCAAGACCTGTTACAATTGATCAGCACATTAGTGCTTATTAGTAATATTGAGCAAGATGGATGATCCGATGTCCTTTTGGGTTACAGAGGAGAAAGTCAGAGGAAGAACAGGTGCGTCACTTGGCAGGTCACAATTGGGTGAAATGCAAATTTGGCCAATAGTATGCTGTAGAAGCACGCTGCCTTTGATACACTCCTGATGCTAGATCTCTATTCAGAAGACTGAGATGGACTTACACACAACCTTTATTGAACTTAGCAAGGATGTCCTCGCAGAAGACCCCTGGCTGCACCTGACCCCCATGTCTTTGGACTGTGGGGTAGGGGGGCACCCACACAGACGAGTAGAGAACAAGCGATGCTGTTAGATTCCATTAGC
>JBOFRC010000069.1:0-1401 GCA_051650825.1 Sarcina sp.
GTCATTCAGAGGTCCATTTTTGACCAAATAGACTTATATCTCATCCAGGAGCCATCAATTTTGAACTTTTAAGTTCTACCCATTGACTCCTTGTGTTGAAAGTTCAGCCAATATTTGACCTACTGAATATATTTCAGTCGTTGATCTTGAACTTTCTATTGCTACCCGTTGACTCCTTCTGGTGATAGTTCAGCCAATTTTTGACCTTCATAACATATTTCAGTTCTTGATCTTGCAATTTCTATACCTACTCATTGACTCTTTGTGATGTAATGCCAGTAATTCTGAAGTCCATATTTGACCAAATGGACAAATATCGGGCCCAAGAGTCATCGATTTTGAACTTTCTACTTTTTCCCAATTGACTCCTTCTGGTGATAAATTAATAATAAAGTAGCCAAAGTTTGACCCATTGAACATGTTTCAGTTATGGATCTTTAAAATTTTTATACCTACTTATTGACTCTTTCTGATGTTATATCAGTCATTCACATGTCCATATTTGACAAAATGGACTAATATTGGGCCCAAGAGTCATCGATTTTTAACTTTCTATGAGTCCATTCGGTAAAATATGAACTTTTGAATGACCCATGTAACATGAGAAGGATGTCGATGAGTATATACAGAAAATTCAAGATCAAGGACTGAAACATGTGCAGTGGGTCAAATATTTGCTATACAATGGCTAATGTATCAACAGAAGGAATCAATTGTGTAGAATTAGAAAGTTCAAAATCTATGACTCTTGGGCCCGATATTAGTACATTTGGTCAAATATGGATTTCTGAATAACTGACATAAAATCATAAAGAGTAAATTTGCAGGCATAGAAGTTTCAAGATCCACGACTGAAACAAGTGCAATGGGTCAAATATTGGCTACTCTATGGATAATTTAAAACCTGAAGGAGTCAATTGGGAATAAATAAAAGTTTCAAAATCGACGACTCTTGGGCCCGATATTAGTCCATTTGGTCAAATATGGATTTCTGAATGGTCGATGTAACATCAGAAGGATTCAATGAGTGTATAGAGAAATTTCAAGATTGATGACTGAAACATGTTCAATGGGTCAAATACTGGCTACTCTATGGCTAATTTATCACCAGAAGGAGTCAATGGTTAGAAATAAAAACTTCAAAATTGATGAATCTTGGGCTAGATTTTAGTATTTTATGTCAAAAATAGACATAGACTTCTGAATGGCAGTTGTACCAACAGAAGGAGTCAATGAATAGGTATGAAAATTTCAAGATCCAACAGGCCCAAGAGTCGTCGATTTTGAACTTTTTAGTTCTACCCATTGACTCCTTCTGGTGATAAATTAGCCTTAGAGTAGCCAATATTTGACCCATTGAACATGTTTCAGTCCTTGATCTTGAACTTTCTGTTTCTACCC
>JBOFRC010000070.1:0-2124 GCA_051650825.1 Sarcina sp.
AATCTTATTGTCAAAAATATTTTGAAGATTTACACTACAAAATACATTTTCTTGATAGTTCTGATACTCATTTTTTATATCTAAATATTGAAGATAGTTTATTTCAAGTAACTCTTAGAATGGTGAGTACAAAATTTGGTAAGTACAAAATACCTATAATGTCAAAATGTATTCCTATACTAGGATCGCAACAATTACTCATAAAAAAAATATCTACAAAAATCAGGTAGTACTTTAGCACTACCTGATTTTTATATATTTAAACATTCTAGACTCATAATTATACTTTTTAACTCTAATAATGATTTTATTTTTATTATCTCTTCAACATTATGCTCTACTAAATCTTTAATATTAATAACTTTTGCTTTAGATTCAATAGCTGCCATTATACCAGCTATTGAATCTTCAACCACTATAGTATTCATAGGCTTGACGGAAAGTTTCTCCATCGTTTTCAAAAATATCTCAGGATTAGGTTTAGATTTTTTTATCTCTTCTCCTGTAACTATAACATCAAAATATTTATCTATATCATACTCTCTCAACTGCTTATCTACTCTCTCTCTTTTAGCCGATGTTGCAAGCGCTATTTTATATTTTTTTTCTTTCAAATAAGTCAAAATTTCAACAACACCATTTTTGAGTAAATTTTCACCACTATATAACCTTCTATTTAGCTTCAAATCTTTTTTCTCATACATTTCTTCAATTTGTAAATTTTCTCCAAAATTCTCTAAATAAATTTCCTTAACCTTTTTTCTCCCCGTGCCCATAGCAGAGAAATATATTTCATCACTAAGATTATAGCCATATTCTAAAAATACTTCTCTCCAAACTTCTAAATACAATCTTTCAGTATCTAAAATAACACCATCCATATCAAAAATTATTGCTTTTATCTCCATATAACTCCTCCTCTATTTAACAATTATTGATTTTTAACATTACAAAATATCTATATCTTATTAGCCACAAATTTTAAAAAATAAATATTTTTAGAATAAACCTATAAAACTCAAATAACCAAGTTCTAAAATTTCACTTCCAAAACCATCTCTTATAAATTCTCTTATGGCTATTATGTTATTTCCAACAACCCTCGAAAAAACAACTATATAGTCTTTTATATCCTGTATATCAATTTTCTTTTCTTCATTTTTTATTAACTTTAATAATACGGCATATCTCATTAATATATATTCTAAAACTATTAATTCAAATGCTACTAACATTTCATTTAATTCTACATTGACACAAGAAGATAATATTTTTATTACAATACATTCCTCTATTAAACCATTATGTTCATCAAATTTTTCTTTAAAATTTTCTAAAATAGAAATAGCCTCTTCAAAATCAACTTCATCTGCAAAGTTGTATATATCTTCTAACGCTACATTTAATACTTTCACATCTTTATAATTTTGAGTTATATCCATAAATAAACAATTCAACTCTTCTATAGCTTCATATCTCTCTATTTCTACTTCATCATACACTTTGCTCATTTCTCGAATAAACATATCATCAAACTTATTAATTACATTATTCACATTTTTTTCTTCTAACATTTCTTCAAACATTCTATATGCAATTATAAGCTTTTTCTCCATACTTATATTAGTTTTTCTTATTATTTCTATAATTTTATCTCTAATCTCAAGTTCTATAATATTTTCATTTAATTTTCTACGAATTTCTACTTTTTGTTTTTCTCTATCAATAATATCAACAACTTCAGGGCATGCACATGATAAAGTAAATTCTTCAAAATCATCAAATTTATTTTCTATTCTTGGGAAATTTCTACAAGTATTAGATAAATACTTATCTCCAACATTTTTAACTATTTCACAAAGCCCTATTTTATCTAAAAAAGGACAATCCGCTTCTATTTCTTTCTTTATAAAATATTTATTGTCCTTTTCTTCTATTCTCTTTACCACAAAGTTTATATTATTAACTTTTAAATTATTATACGTATCATTATCAATATTTATATTCCAACCACTACAACAAGTAAACTTACATTTATCTGCAATGCAACTAAATTTATTAAATATTGAAATTTGCAAACTTTCTTTCATATATATAATTCTCCTCTATGAGCTTATTCTTAAT
>JBOFRC010000071.1:0-1062 GCA_051650825.1 Sarcina sp.
TTATTCTTAACATCAACATTTACATCTTTAGATTGGAATCCTTTAGAAGAAATTTTTAATGTTTGAGCAACTGGTTGTAAAGGTATAGCTTGAAGTTGTCCTTTACTGTTAGTAGTGAAAGAAGAACCGTTTATATCAATAACTGTGTTAGCCATTGGTTTACCAGTTTCTACACTGACAAATGTAAATACAACTTTACCTTGTTGAGCAGCCTCTTTTACAGGAGTTACTTCAAGAGTAGTTTTTCCAGTTTGTCCAGCTACAGATTTAAAGTTTAAAGTCGCATTGTTAAAGCCGTCTATAGCAACATTAAATGATTGATTACCAGCCCAAAGATTACTTAAAGTAACTTGTCCTTGTGCATTTGTTTTAAGTTGTACTCCACCTATAGTTACATTAGTATTAACAACAGGTTTACCAGTTTCTTTGTTTAGTATAGTTACTAATTCATTAGATGTTATAGGAGCTAATTTAACAGTTTCATTGACTGTTGTATTATTCTTAACATCAACATTTACATCTTTAGATTGGAATCCTTTAGAAGAAATTTTTAATGTTTGAGCAACTGGTTGTAAAGGTATAGCTTGAAGTTGTCCTTTACTGTTAGTAGTGAAAGAAGAGCCGTTTATATCAATAACTGTGTTAGCCATTGGTTTACCAGTTTCTACACTGATAAATATAAATTTAATTTTACCTTGTTTTTGAACTACAGGTTTTGGTGTTGTGTTAGGCTGTAACTCACCGTGGTTAGTAACAGGTTTTCCAGGAACGTTAGGTTGTAATTCACCGTGGTTAGTAACAGGGTTAGCTGGAACATTAGGTTGTAACTCACCGTGGTTAGTAACAGGTTTTCTAGGAACGTTAGGTTGTAATTCACCGTGATTTATAACAGGGTTAGCTGGAACGTTAGGCTGTAACTCACCGTGGTTAGTAACAGGTTTTCCAGGAACGTTAGGTTGTAATTCACTGTGGTTAGTAACAGGGTTAGCTGGAACATTAGGTTGTAACTCACCGTGGTTAGTAACAGGTTTTCCAGGAACGTTAGGTTGTAATTCACCGTGG
>JBOFRC010000072.1:0-27647 GCA_051650825.1 Sarcina sp.
TCCTTCAACAGGTGGAACTACACAAAATGGATGGCAACAAACTAATGGAAATTGGTATTACTATAACAATGGAAGTTTAGCTACAGGTTGGGATCAAATAAATAATACTTGGTACTACTTCAATTCTAATGGTGTTATGCAAACTGGTTGGGTTAATGATAACGGTACTTGGTATTACATGAACTCTAACGGTTCTATGGCTACTGGTTGGGTACAAAGTAATAATACTTGGTATTATATGAATTCTAATGGTTCTATGGCTACTGGTTGGCAACAAATAGACAACAGTTGGTTCTATCTTGACCCTAGCGGAGCTATGCAAACTGGTTGGCAACTAGATAAAGGTAGTTGGTACTATTTAAACTCTAATGGCTCTATGGCTACAGGTTGGGTTAATGACAATGGTACTTGGTATTACATGAATTCTAATGGTTCTATGGCTACTGGCTGGATACAACTTAATGGTACTTGGTATTACTTAAATTCTAATGGAGCTATGCTAACAGATTGGCAACAAATAGGTCAATATGAATATTACTTTACACCTAGTGGTGCTATGCAAACTGGTTGGCAAAATGATAACGGTATTTGGTACTATTTAAATGATAATGGTTCTATGCAAGTTAACGGTTGGGTTAACTATAAAGACAGCTGGTATTACATGGGCGAAAGTGGTGCTATGCAAACTGGTTGGCAACAAATAAATAATAAATGGTATTATTTTGACAATAACGGAATAATGGCATCTAACACAACAATTAACGGAAATCAAGTAGATGGAAGCGGGGCTTTAGTAGGCACAGGTTCTCCTAAAACTCAGGCTTAAAATAGTAAAAATAAATATTAAAGAAATATAACTAAAGAAAAAGGAGTAATATTTTCAAGAAAATATTACTCCTTTTGTCTTCAATATAACTTAGTGTACTAAAATACTATTTCTATTTTTCAACTAATTTTTTTACAGCTTTTAATTCATCTAAATTATCAATCTCATAAACATCATCAGTTGCAAGTTTTTCTACCTTAATATCAAGATATTTGATATTCTCTTTCACTATATCATCCCAATATAAATCTTTAAAATCTTTAGCTTCTATTTTTTCTTCTAACTTACTAGCTATAAACTCTCCATCTTTTTTAGACCAATAAGAAACTCCTGATAAAATATATCCATTTCCAGACTCAACGGTGATATTAGTTAAGCTTCCTTCTTTGTCTGTATGAACTTTCCATTCGCCTTCAAAATTCTCTTTATAAGCAGTAAAATACTTAGATGTTGTTATTCCCTCTTCTATAAAATTTCTATTTAAATAAATATCAGCATCTATAACATATGAATCACTTAAATGCTCTCTAACTAAGTACATAGTATATATATTGTTGTACACATTAAACTTATCATTATATATAAGTTCAACTCCAAACTTTTCTTTTAAATAATCAAATTTTTCTGTTAAATATCCTGTTAGAACTATAATTTCATCTATTCCCTTTTCTCTTAACATTTCTATCTGTCTTTCTAGAAGAGGTTTTCCATTAACTTCAACTAAAGATTTAGGAATTGTTAAAGTTATAGGTCTAAGTCTAGTCCCCATTCCCGCTGCTAAAAGTATTGCTCTCATTCCAAATTCCTCCTTAAAAGATAAAATAATTTTATTAAATATTCAATTCTAAATTTAATTAATTTATAACAAAGAAAAGTAGCAGATTAAACTGCTACATCTTCAATAATTTGTGAGTCCTTCTTAGGTATTGAAACCATAAGCGAACCAATTATAACTATAACTGCACAAACGAACATTTTTAAACTTATATCTGTCCCTTGCAATAAAAATGCAAAGACCATAGCCCAGACTGAATAACCTATATTAAGTGACATTGCTTTTGTTGCACCAATTATATTAATAGCACTATAATATCCAAAATAAGAAATAGCTCCTGCTAACGCCATTATTATAACCATAAAAATAGTATTCTCATGTGATAATGCACTAACTAACAAATGCCCTCCACTAAGTATAGGTATTAGCACTATGCCATAAGCAATTGATGAACTAAGTTGTCTAATTTGAAGTGCATGCTCAGGAGAAATTTCTCCACTTTTCATTCCATAGCCAGCAATGACACATTCACTCCCCCAACCAACAACAGTCAAAAGTGCTAGACCAAGTCCTATGAGACTAAAATGCCCTGTACTTCCACTAAATCCAAGTATTCCTATTGACGCAATCATAAGAACAAGACCAAGCCAAGCTCTCATCGGAACTTTCTCTTTTAAAACTAAAGCTGCAAGCAGTGCACCAAAAGCAGGATATACAGCTGAAATAGTAGCTGTATTTGATGGTCCTAAATATCTTATAGCTGCATAATATGCAGTCATTCCAACAGGCCCACCCATTATTCCCCCAAGTACAATAAACTTCGCACTTTTACTTTTAAAAGCTTTTCCTAAAGATTTCAAGTTTTTCCTAGCAGTAAGAAAAATAAAAACCCAAACTGCTGAACAACTATCATACATAAATACACTAACGAACGGTGCTAAAAATACTATACTAGCTGTTGTTGAGTTAAAAGGTACCATAGTAAGCATTATACCTGACAAAACAGTATATAATCCCCACGATGCTGCTGATAAAACACCATTTCCTAGCCCAAAGTAAAATCTCCTATTCATTTGTTCCTCCTAGTTATCATCTATCGTAAAATATTAAATAAATTTATCTATATTAGCTAAACATCTATTATATCTATCTACACCATAACTACCAAAACTTTCTCCCTGTTCTTCCTTTATCCTTGTCCAAATACTCCATAAAAAGTCTTGGCATAGTTTATAAATTTGAACCCTTATATGTTCTTTATTATGTTCTTTGTTATTAAAATATAGTTTTAAAAATAGCTCTTCCTCTTCTTCTGAAAACTCACATTCTATGCTATGAGCGGCTAAATCCCACATAGGATCATTTAATCCACTATATTCCCAATCAATTAGATAATATTTTCCCTCATCATCTTTTATAAAATTTTCTGGAACAGTATCACAATGACAAGGAACTAAACAACTTCCATGTTGTTCTAAAATATCTTTTAATTTAAATATTTTTTCCCTTAGCTGTTCATACCCTTCATAATATCTCTTACTATATTTTTCTAATATGCTTTCATAAAGTTCTATATTTTCAAAGACATTAAATTCATTTTCCATATCAATTTTAGAATTATGTAACTTTCTTAAAATAGAACTTATATTTTTCATCGACCCTGGCATTTTAGCCATAGCTGCATTAATAGTTTGTGCACCCTTTATCATCTGAGAAACCTTGGTCCCAGTTTGCTCATCATAATAAATTATATTTGCATCAATATCTAGCGTTGCAACAAGTTTAGAGTTTCTAGCCTCATTTATTCTATTAAGCATTGCATTTGTGCCAGCTCCTGGTATCCTTACAATATATTCATTCTTTTTTGCTCTAACTTTATAGTTAGTATTAGTCATCCCCCCGATAGGAGAAACTGACCTTATAGATTCCTTATCTATATTAGTCGCATTTACAACAACATTTTTAACTTCCTCTATTTTATTTGCCATCTCTTTTCTTCTAAGTCTTGGCATAATATTTTTAATAAGAAGCTCATATTGTGCCATATTGTCAACTTCACCCCAAACAAGATCATCAACTTTATTTGCAAAAAGCTTCTTTTTTCTTGCCACATCAAGCATTATATACTCATAGTTAACATATGGATTTACATTCATAGAAAACTCCTCAAGCATTTCATTAAAGAAATCTTGTGAAATTTTACTAATACCTATCATCTCTCCATCAATCTTATTAAACTGATGAATATCTTTAGATATCTTATAAACACAATTATTTTTAACCTCTACAAACGCCTCATCACCTGAACCTGATTCATTCGTTATAAGAACACAATCAATATATTCAGAACTTAACATGTTATCTAGTGCTGTTGAATCAAACACTAAATCATTCTCTATAATTAAAAATTCTCCACAAACTTTCCCTTCAACTAATGCTAATGAAGCCATATTTCCAGTCCATTTATAGAACTCATTATTAATAAGCTCAACCTCAGTATTATTTCTAGAAACGGATTCAAAATCTTCAGCTTTATAGCCTGTTATTATAAATATCTTTTCAATACCACATTCTTTAAGCATTTTTATTTGCCTATCAATAATAGTACAATCTTCAATTTCTAATAAACCTATTGGTTTTGAAAACTCTTTTCTATTTCCAGCTGCTAATATTACAGCCTCTCTGACGTTACTCTCTAAATACATACTTTCCTACTCTCCCTAGTTCTCTTATCTTATGATTATCTTCCGATTACTCTTTTTACCTTATTTAAAATAGGATTTAATAATATATAAAAACTTTCATCCCTAGTCAACACTAATATCCCAAAATATAAACTACCACAAATAATCATTGATACTATAAGTTCTAAAAACTTCTCAAGATTAAGTAGTCTAACAAAATAAACTATAGGAATAAATAATAGTGAATACCCTAGATATTTATAAATTGCAACACCATATAAATTTATTTTTAACTTCAATACATTTTTTATGTAGAAATATTGGTACACTAGTACAACTACATTAGCAATGGCTGTACAAAGAATAGCCGTATCAGCACTTAAATATCCTAATTTCATAAGAGTAAAGTTTAAAATAACGTTGACTATACCTCCAACAAAAAGCATTCTAACCTGCTTTCCTTCTTTTCCATGTACATAGATAACCTGATTACTTGCAATTTCATCAAAAGCAAGAGTTATCATATATATACCAAACCAGCCTACTATACCTTGACCATCTCCATATTGGCTACCAGCATATATTGTTAGTATTGTTTGTGAGAATAAAATCATACCTACAACTGCTGGAAAAATAAGCATAAAATACAGCTTAGTTACTTTATTCAGTAATGCTATATATTCTGTCTTGTCTTCCTTAGCAAAGTATGTATGCAACCTTGGAGCTATAGCCTGTATAACAGACATTAAAAAAGTATTTATAACTGTCATCATACTTTGTCCTATAACATAATAGTTTAGAATAATTCCACCAAGTGCGAAACCTAATACATACTTATCAGCTTGAGTATATAAAACATTTGCATTAGAAATTATAACCACAAGCAACATAGGAATTAAATGTTTTTTAAACTTTAAATTTTTAAATGAAAACTTAATAGTTCGTTTAATATAAACAAAACTAACAATGTTAGCTAAAGAATTTATGAAAACTGAAATAATAACATATCTGTCAAAATCCTGTGGAGTTCTAATTAGAGCAATTATTAAAACAAAATATAAAGTTTTAATAATAACTGTCTTTAATGTTATAAATCCAAAGTTTTCTAATGCGGTATTCATCCAATCTATTTGAAAAATATTAAATAACATTTGTACATTAAGTAACATACAAATCCAATATATTTGATCACCTGTCATAGTAAGTTTTATTACTACAAAGAAAACTGCAAACATAATTAAATTTGATGCAGTAGTAATAATAAATAGCGATGTAAATTCTGAAGATAACTTTGATTTATCATGTTTAACTCTTGCAACTTCTCTTACTCCATATTGAAGTATTCCAAATGCTGCAAACATGAAAAAGTAACCATATATAGTTTGCGAGTAATTCCAGTATCCTAAGTCAACCGGAAGTAAAATCCTCATTACATATGGGCCAACAAAAATAGGTAAAATAATATTAAAAATATTTAGAATTAATCTAAATATACTATTTTTATAAAGCGATTTTTCTTTCATCTTCAACCCCTTTATAAATCTCTATCCTACTTGAATGTATATGTCGCTCTTCTACTGGTGGTAATTTCATATAATCCCCATAAAGCTTAGTTAAAACCTTATGTGGTTTATTAGGACACATAACTGTTCTTCCTTCAAACTTTATTTCTTTTAAAGGAAATAAATCATTCTCATCATATATGAACTCATTATAAAAATAAGTATCAACACCATAAGTGTACTTATCTGTTTCACATTTTTTGTTAAATCTCAATGTTGAACACAATATCTTTTGTAAAAATGAATGTCTAACTGGACTAAATGCCCCTAAAAAGCATTTCTTTAATTTACTATTTGTGTCATAATCATTTTTAATAAAGAAAAATAGTGTAGCAAGTTTTTTTTGGAATTTTATAAGCCTTTTATTACTAGGCAACTTGTCCATTGGAAAAACATCTACAAAAATCCCTTGATGAAATTTTACATTTTCTCTAGCTAGTTCTTTTAAAAGACTATGCTTATGGCGTACTTTCATCACACATCCATTATGAAAATGCTTGTCCGATTTTGACGTTTGAACCAAGAAATCTTCTCCTATTTCATCATTTGCAACTTTGCAAAACTTAATATAATTTTCTCTAGTCATTGAAACATCTAAGTCATCATCCCATGGTATAAATCCCCCATGTCTAACAGCTCCAAGTAATGTTCCATCACTAATATAATACTCTATATCATTTTCTCTACAGATTCTATCTATTTCATCTAAGATAGCAACCATTATGCTTTGTGCTTCCCTTAAAATCACTTTTATTCCTCCCATTTTATCTAATAGCTAGTTTTCTAATCTTTCTACTTTAATAAAATATAAATTAAAATTTTTTTAAATAAGTTAAATTACTCTAGTCATTATATCATTTATTCTATATCTCTAAAAAATAGCAAAATCATCTTTTTTTAGAGATATATCATTTTTTTTATTCAATTATCATATTTACAAATATCAAATTATCAGTTTATTATACAATCAAATATAAAATTAAAAAAACAATTTCAATTACTTAAATTACTTAAAACTTTCTTAAAATCGTAGCTAAATAAATTTTATTGTAACAAATGTGTTATCTTTTGACTAAAGAAAGCCTTATATATCTATCAATTGAAAAAATTGTCTTCTAAATACGCATAATATACGCAAAACTCCCTATTACTACATTTTTTTGCAATTATTTCTTTTACAATTATCTTTGAAATTTAATACATCTATAAGATAATTTCTTATTTGAAAAATATCGATAAAAAAAATAGACTGTACATTTTAGGAATTAAATCCCCACTTTAATACAGTCTTTTACAATTTATACAATAATTAATATTTTCAATAATTGATATTTTTCAAAAATAAGAAACCTAAAATCTAAACTCAAAAATATTAAAGCTTAAAATTTTAGAATAAAACCCTACCTAAAAAAATTTACTTTTATAAGTCTATTTATTCATACAACATTTCTTATATTTTTTCCCACTTCCACAAGGACAAGGATCATTTCTTCCAACCTTTTTATTAGTATTTCCTTCTAATTCATTCTTAGTTGCAAGTCTACTATAAATATTAAGCTCTCTATTAGTGTTCCCTTTATTAGACCACTTTCTAGTGTTATCATAAACGCCAATTAATAATTTAACTAACTTATCAATCTCTTTATTACTCTTAACAGAACCTTCTACAAGAAACTTATTAACTATATTTAAAGATCTCTCTATATTAAACTCACTTATAGCAAATGTTAAATCAAGTTCTATAAGCATATTCATTATTACATCTCTATCTTTTGTATAGTTTTTAATAAAGTTTAATAAATCTGTGTGAGCATCAGTTATAGTTATTGCCTCTGCATTCTTAAACTTTATAAGTTCACCTTTTTCAAAAATCTTATATTTCACCTTATTTTCTTTTCTAAATGAAAGAATTCTATCTAATCCACCTTCAAGCATTTCTAATGCTGTATTTGTAAGTAAATCCTCTTTTAATCTAACATTTGCAACTCTATTATTATTGTCTTCGAAATATTTAATTAAATTCTCTTTATTAATTTCAAATTCATTCTCTCTATTAAAAGTTTCTATAAAGAAATCAATATCAAATACTCCATACACTCTTCCACATGCAAGCATATAAGAATCTACAAAATGTCTATAAGCAACCTTACCTTCTAGAGTTTTTAAATCAACATTTTTTAACACCTTTAAAACATCTTTTGGAATAATTAATTTAACACTCTCATTCTCTAAATATGTAAGTCCCATTCCTACGTTCACTATGTTAATGTATTTATCATAAAAAAGTTCTGTTACATCAAAACTTCCATTTTCTAAACATTCATTTATTGCATTTAGCTCACTGATATTTAATGTAGATATTAAAGTACTTAAAACTTCAGAATCTAAAATTTTTTCAGTTACTAATTCTATTTGCTCTGACTTTTTAAGTTTACTAACACCTTTACTAATACCTAAATTTCCAAGGATTGCTTTTAAAGTATCCTTATTTAAATCATTTAAACATTCTGCTAATGTTTCTTTACTTTGTTTCTTCAATGCAATATCTTTATTTAAATCTGCTATTGATACTACATTTTTCATCTCTTTATTTTCCATAAATCCTCCTATGATTAAACTAGCGTGCATATACTATTAATTTTCAAGTAATTATAACATATTAATTAACTTTTTTTAATAATATTTTCCAAAATTTAGATATTAATTTCTCTTTAACTTCTAAATCTGCTTTAAAACACTATATAAATACAAAAAAATCCTACACTAGAACTTAATCTAATGTAGGACACTCTTTCGAAATTAATATGTATTGATCCACTCAAAATGAGTTTTTTAATAGCCTCATATACATTAAATGTATATTCTTTAACTATCTTCATTATATACTAAACTTAAGAGTAAAAAAAATACCTTTTTTAAATATTTTATCAATATAATTGCATATAAAAATATTTTTTATCAATATTTTTAAAATTAATATACTAAATAGATAACAATATTAGTAATTTATTATATTTATCACCTTTCAAAATAATTTTTAAAATAAATTGCTAAAATTTTAAAACAAAGATTCTATTTGTCCTATAACTTTTTTATAATCTAAAGCATTTTTTCCAAGTTTACTTTTTTCACTATATTCTATTAACAAATTCTCATTAACTAAAAACTTTTCTATAGCTCTCTCAATTCCAACTTCGGAACTTTCGCATATCATTCCATACTCCCCATGATTCACAACCTCAGTAGGTCCTGTAATATCCGTAGTTATAACTGGTCTCTCTAAAACTAATGCCTCAGCAACAACTAATGAATATCCCTCACTTCTAGAAGAACAAACAAAAAGATCAGCTGCTTTAATATATTTATAAGGATTTTTTTGAAAACCTAAAAACTTAACAGAATTTGAAACATTTAAACTTCCTGCTAATTCCTTTAAATCATCTAGTTCTGGTCCTTGACCTAATAAAACTAAATCATGTTCTTTATTCTTAACAAGATTTGCATGAGCTTTTATAAGTCTATCAAAACCTTTTTGTTTATCCATTCTTCCTGCTGAAATAATAGTAAACTTATCAAAATTTATTTTCTCTTCATTAGATTTTTTCATTATCTCTTCTGATATTATAGGATTATATATAACTTTTTTTGAAGCTTTTGTTTTAAATAACTTATCAAATTCATTCATTGCTTCTTTTGACACAAAAATTATATCATCAAACTCATTATAACAATTTTCTTCCTCTTGATTGCTTTTAAAAATATATTCAGTCCAATGCTTTGCTAATAAATCTATATGTACCCAAGCTATTTTTTTACTCCCTTTATTGCTTGAATTAGCTATCATTTTAGTCATATAACCTTCCATAAATGCTATTTCAACATCAAATCTTTCCTTAATATTTAACTTATAAAATAAACTAGGAAACTTTTTTAGAAATGCTAAGCAAAGTCTTTCATTTAATTTCAATTTTTCAGTAGCAGTTTTAACCTTCACATAGCTAGGTATTTCATCAACATACACCCCTGTATTCGAAATCATGAATAGAGTTATATCAAACTTATTCCTATCTATATTTTTCAAAATATCAATTAAAACTTTTTCTGCTCCACCACCTCTTAAGTTAGGCATAGTGAACAATATTTTTTTCACAGTATCACACTCCATATAAGTTAATATCTTTTTCTTTAGTTATCTAATATTTAGTTTTTCTATTCCATCTACTCATACTACAAAATACATATATTTAGATTTCATAAACTTAGATTTTTTCAAATTAATCACTCTTCTAAATCTTATCTAAATTTATTATACCATTCTTTAATACTTTTAATCTTTTAGGTTCTATTACAAAATGGACCACATATTTCTTATAGTCTACACTACTAAAATATTAACAAGTAAAAAGCAAATTTATTTAGTCAAGTTTGACAAAATAAATTTGCTTCTAAGTTATTTTGCTTTATTTGGGAAAAATAACTGATAAAAGTCCTGCTGACTTGGTACAAATATATATCCATCAAGCCCTACATAAATAGGTGTCTTAAACTCATTTATATTAACCATAACTTTATATAAATTACCATGATCTGATGATACTTTAGGATCATTTAAACTTACTGTTAAATCTGGTACTGAATTTAAATTACCTTCATAATTATTATTAGCTTCTAAAACCAAATTAGGGTTATTTGCAGTGTACCCTTCTACATACTGTGCTGCAATTCTATAAACTTGATTTGTTATTTGTGTTGAATTAAGCTTACTTGTATCTATACTTCCAAATTCTGTTCTTGGAATTTTTGCACCTGAAAGACTCACAACAGCCTCTTTTATAAAGTGTGAATAATTTCCATTTTGTGGTGTACTAGAATCATTATTATATGCTGCCCTTGTATTGTAGCTATATGTACTATAATATTCTACACCATTTATAGTTTTAGGTTCATCTAAATTTGTAGTCATAGCCGCACTTGGTAAACCTATATCCCCAACATTTTGTGATAATTTATAATAAGTTTGCATATCCTTCTCACTAAAAGTCTTTCCACCTTTAAGTGTAGGATTATTTTCATCATTAGTACTAGTAACATTATTATCACCTGCTTTAACATTCGCAGAAGACTCTTCTGTTTTTACTGGTTCTTTCTTTTGACTCTGACTATTATCACTAGTTACATCTTTCTTAGCATCTGCTGCTTGAGTATTTTGAACCTGTACCTGACCTGCTACTGCATTAGTATTTAAACTTTGTGCTTTATCATTTTTATATTTATAAAAACCAAAAGCTCCACCTATAATAATAAGAACAATAATAATTGTAATAATTGCTTTTTTCACAGCTTGTCCTCCCTGTATTTTATCTATTAGCTATTATTTCTAAATTCTCTATCTTTTAATTAATACCTTCATCTAATAGCTCTTGTTTATAATACATCTATATTTTACTAATAAAATGCAAAAAACTCATTCCTATTAATAATCAAAAGAAAGTCATTTTGAAGTGAAATTAGCTAACATTATCAACTCATATATAACTAAATTTTTCAAATCTATGCAATACATTAAGTTATAAAAAAAGGAGTATAAAAAGCTGCCTCTCTTATTAAACCCAAAACATTTATTATAATTAATAAAACCATCTCTCTTTTAATTATTGATTTAATAATATTCTCTTAGGGTCCTCTAAACTTTTAGAAAATTTTTTAAATTATCATTAGTATTTAAATTAATATTATTTTTTAAATTAACATACTAAAATTATAATTTTATATAAAAAACAGCTTAATACTCAAATAACTTAATATAATATATTACAAATATCGCTTATTTAAACAAGGAAAATCCACCTTAGATTAATTCTAAGATGGATTTTTATATTCAAACTACAAAATTTCCCCTGTGATATTTAAATTGTATAATTAAACATATTGATTAAAAGTTTCATTATCTGCGATTAACTCAGATCTCTCTTTTAAAACTCTTTTATGTGTTATGTGATTCTTTAAGTAACCAACTACGAATCCTAGTATTGTAAATCCTACTATAAATAAAACTAAAATAGCTACATCCCTATTAAATATACTATAGTTTATTCCACTTATAGCCATTCTCATAGTGTCAACTCCATATGATAATATCAAGAATGGATGAATGACATTATAGAAAGTCGGCATTACAAGTACAGGATATGAACCTCCACATGCTGTAAATTGAAGTACCATTATTACAACTAGTGCTCCTTTCATAATTGGTGTTATAACATAATGCAAGCCATTCATCATACTATAAACAGCTATTATAGTTATAACATTGATTTCAAAGAACCACGCTGGTGTGCTTGTATGAATTCCAAGCCCCCAATAGATAAATGCACTCATAACTAAAGCTTGAAGGACACAAAGAATTGCACCTATAAGATACATTCTTACAAATCTCTTAAAGAAACTTCCTTTAAACTTTCTTGATAATGCACTTACCATATAATAAGTGTACATTGCTCCTACAAATATTGCTATACACATAAAGTAAGGTGCGAATCCTTCTCCATATGAGCTTACAGGGTTAATTGAAATAGTATTCAATGTAACCGGATTTGCAATGAACTCACTCATCTCTTCTGCTGTGAATGTAACATTGTCATTTAAATTATTATATCCACTTTCTAGACCACTATTTAACTTCTCACTTCCAGACTTAGCACTAGCAAGCCCACTATTAAGTTCGCCTGCTCCACTACCTGCTGATTTGATACCGCTATTTAATGCTCCAACTCCTGTTCCAACAGTCTTAATTCCATCATTTAATTGTCCTGCTCCACTGCTTGCAGTCCCAATTCCAGAATTAAGTTCTTTTGCTCCAGACCCTAACTGTGCAACACCTGTATTAAGTGCACTAGCACCATCTGTAACTTGTGAAAGTCCAGCATTTAAAGCTGTTGAACCTGTTGCAACTTGTGAAATACCGCCATTTAACTTACTTGCTCCACTCTTAGCACTTACAATTCCACTATTAAGTGCTTGCATACCAGAACTCAAGCTATTAGCACCCGCTTGTATTTGCTGAGCACCATTTTGAGCCTTATCTATGCCTCCACTTAAAGCAGCAACACCTTGTTGCATTTGTGCATTTTGTTCACTCATTTGACCAAGAAGTTCAGTAGCTTTAGCAGTTTGTCCTGATGCTATAAGTTCTTTTAAGATTTGCATCTCCTTACCTATTCCTGCTTGTCCACTAGCAACTGCTTTTGCTCCACCTTGAAGCTGACTTAATCCATTTGTTAGACTTTCAGTCGCTCCATTAAGTTGATTTGCTCCACTAGTTAACTTCTCTGATCCATTTGCTAAAGTTTGCATTCCATTTACAAGTGAACTTGAACCTGTTTGCAATTCATTTATTCCTGAAACAAGTTTATTTGAACCACCTTGAAGTTGACTTAAGCCACCAACAAGCTTTTCTGATCCATCTTGTAATTTAGTTGTTCCACTTACTAATGTTTGTGAACCACTATGAAGTTTATCTAACCCTGATACAAGACCAGATGAACCTGTTTGTAATTTATTTACGCCTCCATTAAGCTCACTTGCCCCACTCTCTAATTTGTTCATTCCACTTACAAGTGCACTTGACCCATTACTAAGTTTTGAAATTCCACTTTGTAACTGACTTGAACCCTCTGCCGCTGATTTAAACCCATCCTTTGTTTTATATATAGTTTGTACTAAAACATTAGACACGCTCTTAGAAATAGATGCTGAAACAGTTTGTGCAACTTGGTCTACTCCTATTCCTGAAATCTCAGCAAAGATATAGTTCTTACCTTGATTTTGATAAAAATCTATTTGTGGCTTCTTAAAACCATCTGTTGTAGCATCGGCAATCTTTTGTGAAAAATCTTTAGGAATCACTATCATTGCATAGTACTTGTCACCATAAAGACCATTTTCTGCATCTTTATAACTAACAAATTGCCAATCTAAATCATTATTAGTTTTTAAGTTATTAACAAGTGTTTGCCCAACATCATAAGTCGTTCCATCCTTTGTATACGGTGTATCTAAATTGACTACCGCTATAGGAACTTTATTTATTGTAGTCCCATTATTCCAATAAGACTTCAAATATGTAAACCCATAAAACGCTGGAACAAGTATAATACTTATTAATATGATAATAAGCCATAACTTCTTAGCGTTAAATTTTTTCTTTTGTTCTTCCATAAAAAATACCTCCTAATTTAAAATGGAAAATTATTTAGTAATAATTTCCGTTCTTTTAATAAGATGTATTAATTATTTATTTAAATATCTATGAATTTAATTATAAATGGTTTAACATATAATTTGAAATATATAATATTTATAAGTTTATTTATTTAAATCTATATACAAAGGAGAAATTTATGGAATTACTACAATTAAAATATTTTAAAAGTGTTGCAAGACATGAAAATATAACAAAAGCAGCAAATGAGCTTCACATATCACAACCTTCTCTTAGCATAACCATTAAAAGATTAGAAGATGAACTTTCTGTTCCTCTATTCAACAGAAAAGGGAAAACTATAAAATTAAATCCATATGGTGAAGTTTTTCTCACTCATGTAAATTCTATATTGAATCAAATCGACTTTGCTAAAGATGAGCTTTTAGACCTCTATGGTTATAAAAATACTCATCTATCAATTTCAGCAAACTCAACTATATTTCTTAGTGGAGTATTAAAAAACTTTCTAATAGAAAACTCAGATATAACATTAAAACAAACTATCAACACAACAAATGTTGCAGAGAAACTTAAAGATAGATCTATTGATTTTGCAATAACCTCACCACCAATAAACGATCCTCTAATAGAAACTATAGAACTACTAGAAGAAGATATCTTAGCTGTATTACCTAAAGGTCATAGACTAGCTTCTAAAAATGAAATGTATCTTTCTGAACTAAAAGACGAGGACTTCATAAGTATAACCGGTAGCTACAGTCTTCATGAAAGCATGAAAGAAAAGTTATTTGGAAACGCCGGTTTTGAACCTAACATAATATTTGAAGGAGACCCTATTATTATTTCAGAATTGCTAGATCTTCGTAAAGCTGTTGCATTAGCGCCCTTATCAGTTTGTCTTCGTTACAGTACCGAAGGTTATACTATAAGCAAGCTTAAAGATAATTTTAATACTAGACGTATTTCAATATCATATTTAAAAGGAGCACACCTTTCTAATCTCGCTAAAACATTTTTAGATTTTACAGTGAACTATTATCAAGATTTTTGGTATACATTAGAAAACTACAGAAAATTCAAATTTAAAAGCAGACCAATTCCAACTTGCTAAAAACTTAGAGTATTTCTTTTAAAATAATTTAAAATAGAAAGGTTTTTGTCACATGACAAAAACCTTTCTTATAAATCAAACTACTAGTTATTTCCTTTATAACATGGTGCAAACTTAGAGAATGGCTTTTTAAAGTCGCCTTGCTTACAATACTCATAGAAGTATTTATATAGTTCCTCTCTACTTGAACTTTCTAAAGATGCTTCATCTTTTTCTAAATTAGCCATTTTAATCTGTCTATCTATTATATCTTGCATTGGTACATCCTTAGCATTTTTCATCATATCATACATAGTCATAAATGTTGTAGTTCTTCCTATACCTTCTTTACAATGGAAATGAAGCCATGCATTTTTAGGCAATTTATGTACTGATTCTACAAAGAAATCAACCATTTCTGGGGCTGGTAACTTAGTATCAGTTACTGTAACTCTAATATAATGATCCTTATTTCTCTCAATTAAACCTTGTTCATCAATAACTTCATTTGGAGTTATCTCTTTATTATCTATTTTGATAGGTTCATTCTTTCTTATGTCATTTAGCTGCTTATTATTAAGCTCAATAACTTGCTCTCTTGAAAGTCCCATATTAGCTTTATTACCATTAGCTTCCCAACTTATTGGTAGTCCATTAATAAAACCATGAGATTCCTGTCTTAAATCTATAAAATATAAATTTTTCTTAGGTAACTTTTCTTTTAAAAGCTTTAAGTTATCTTGTGAATATTGCTGACTTCCTGAAATATTTAAATTTTCTAATCCTTTTTTATTAACACAAAGACTCTTAACACTTAATTTTGTGCTTCTAAAATTAGCTGGGAATTCATTATGATTAAAATGATCAAAAACTAACTTCTCAGTCTTTGCATTATTTTCTAAGTTTCCCTCTTCCTTTTTGTCTTTATCAGCCTTTTCGCCTGCCTTAGTTTCCTCTCCTTTATTTTGCTCTGCCTTCTCGTCTGCATTAATTTCAACCCTCTTTGTTTCAGGCTTTTCTGTTGTAACATTAGATGCCATAACCTGTACAGACATAGCTGCCATCATAGCAATTGATAATAAAATTGAACTTTTTGCTAGTTTCATTTGCAATATCTCCTTTACTAAATACTAAATCTTAAAATTAGTTTTAGTAAAAATCAATTTCTTATGTTATGAAACTTAAGGAAATTATTTATTCAACAGTATCCTTTATAAGCTCATAAGCCTCTTGTATATCCTTAAACTTATCTATAAGCGTATCTTTTATATCTTCTGATACCTTCATATTATTAACCTTATCAGGATGATACTCCTTAACAAGTCTTCTATAGTTACTCCTAATAACCTCAAACGAGTCACTACTTTTACACCCAAGGATTTTATAATATTTTTCATCAACTATTCCCGTTAATTCACTTCTAATTTGATAATAATCTTCCTTATTTATCCCCAAAGTTCCTATAGCACAATTCAAATATTCACGAGTTGTATATCCATCTATATTAAAACATAACCCAACTTCATACAAATTGAAAAGCACTCCACAATAGAAGCCATATTTATCTTCAATATAGCTACGCTCAACTGCTTCCTTAAAAATAAAACAATATTCTTGAAATGATCTATTATCAACTTTAGCTTCATTGAACTTCTCAATTGCTTCTTTTCTTTCATTTCCACTTAATTCTAAGTCTTCAACTAAAATTCTATCAAGAATTTGTATATGTTTTGATGTAACTCTTCCTTCAGCCTTTGCCATTTTAGCTAAAACACCTAAAAAAGAATATTGTAAAGTTTTAGTGTGACCATAAACATAGTTTCCTCTAACCTCTAATTCCCTTTTACAATATTCACAAATCCATAAACCTTCTTCTCTAATAATAAGTTCCTCATCGCAATTTGGACAATCAACACTTATTCCACTTATTCTTACTCCATTTACATCAACATCTAATGTTGTCGAACAGTTATAGCAATTATACCTTCCGTAAGAATCTACACCATTAGATGCATTACAACTTGGACAATCAAAAGAATATTTATACTTTGGTTTATCATTACTACTTGCCATAGCTAAACCCATTCCAACCATACCACCTACTGGTCCACCTAACATAACTCCAATTCCAGTAAACACTGCACCTTTAATAAAGCCTCCTATAAATCCCATAAACGCCTCCTAATCCAAATTTCACAATCAGATTATCGACTCTATACTCAATATACTTAAAAAATACTATATAAAATTCAACTAATCACTACTTACTATCCCTATTATTTAAATTAAATTCCCTAAAAAGCAAAAAAACAGCAGCCATAACTGACTACTGTTTCTAAAATCTATATTAAATTAAGCTAAGAATCCATTGATTATTTGCATAACTTCTTCTTTGAAGTTTACCATAGCCTTATCTGACTCTTCTCTTGTTCCTTCTTTTACAAACATATAAACTTTAATTTTAGGTTCTGTACCTGATGGTCTTACCATAAATACATAGTTATCTTCAAACTCAAATCTTAAAACATTTGATGCTGCAAGTTTTAGACCTCTATACACGATTCCTTCTTTAAAGTCATATTCTGCAACTCTATTTTTGCCACATATAGAAGCAATTTTAAAATCTCTTAATTTTTCCATACAATTAGATATTTTTTCTATACCTTCTATACCATCAATCTCTACTGAAACTGTCTCCTCTTTAAAGTATCCATACTTAGCATAAATTTCATCTAAAGCATCTAAAACAGTTTTACCTTGTTCTTTATAATAAAGTGCAAGCTCACAAGCTACTAAGGCTGCTATGATTCCATCTTTATCTCTGACAAAATCACCTGCAAGATATCCATGACTTTCTTCAAATCCAAATAAATATTTGCATCCTCTAATATCTGAAAACTCCCTCATTTGCTCTGCTATATTTTTAAAACCTGTTAACACACTAAGAAGTTTAGCATTATATTCTTTAGCAATAGCATCTATAGCTTCACTAGTAACTATACTCTTAATAACATAACCATTATCAGGAATCATGTTTTTCTCTTTGTATCCAGCTAAAGTATATTCCATTAATAAAATACCTATTTGGTTCCCATAAATAACTTTATACTCTCCATCATTATCTCTAGCCATCATACCTAATCTATCTGAATCTGGATCAGTTCCAATTATAATATCAGCATTTATTTCTTTAGCAAGCTTTCTAGCATACTCAAAAGCTTTTGGATCCTCTGGGTTTGGATATCCTACTGTTGGGAAATTACCATCTGGTTTTTCCTGTTCTTTAACAGTTGAAACATTAGTAAATCCAATTTCACTTAGAACTTTTTGAACATGAGCTCCACCTGCACCATGAAGAGGTGTGTAAGCTACTTTAAGCTCACTGCCTTTTTCTCTAACTAAATCTTTTCTTATAACAAGCTCTTTAACGCTATCATAATAACTATCTAAAAAGCTATCTTCAAGATACTCTATTAGACCTTTATCTAAAGCTTCTTTTTCATCTATAGTTTTAATAGAACCGTAATCCTTTATATTTTCTATACATCTAATTATATCAAATACTTCCTCTGTAACTTGTCCACCAAATTCATTATAAGCTTTATACCCATTATACTCTTTCTTATTATGTGAAGCTGTTACAACTACTCCACCTTTACACCCTAACTTTCTAAGAGTATATGATAAGATTGGTGTTGGCTCTAACTGTCTAAATAAATATGTTTTAATTCCATTAGCTGCAAATGTCAATGCTGCTATCTTAGTAAACTCAGGTGAATTATTTCTTGAATCATGTGCTATTGCTACTGTTGGATTATCAAACTTATTATTTAAATAATCTGCAAATCCCTGTGTTGCAAGTGCTACAGTAACCTTATTCATTCTATTTGTTCCTGCACCCATTACACCTCTAAGCCCTGCTGTTCCAAACTCTAGGCTCTTATAAAATCTACTATAAAGCTCATCTTCACTAAGTTCTCTTAACTCCGCTTTTAAATCCTCACTTATAAACTCAGATTCCATCCATTTTTCATATGCTTCTAATTTCATCTTTTGTCACTCTCCTCAATTTCTCTTATAGCTAATATTTCTAAACTTTTCATCTTATATAGATGTAGCATAAAATATCTTAGCTTCTAGATAAAATGCATGTCCTAAATTAAACTTTAATCATACACCTCTAGTTTTTTAAGTGGCATTACTCTAAAACCACACTTATCAATACTTTATATTTAAACGATATCATTAAAGCTAAAATTAAACAAACAAAATGCTTAAACTACTTACTAGCCTTAATATTAAACATTCATAACACTATTAGTTTTTCTTAATAAATATAGAATAAATTTTTAATTTTATAGATAAAAATTTAGCATTATAGCTAAAATTAAAAATCTCTATAAAATAATCACCTATATATTAATAATAAATATTAATTGATATTATTTATCATTAAATTCATTATAATCCTATATTTTTACTTTCGCAAATAAACCATTCCTTTTTTTCAACCAAATTTTTAAGATTATCCCAATCTAACTTAATTATCTCCTTCAATCTATATTTGACGTTTCTAAAAACTAACTACCTCACAAACAAATATTGCGAATCGTCTTTTATAGTACCCTGTTTTAGAATTAAAACAAATTAAATTCTGTAATCTAATCTTAGTATATTTCCACTAAAAAAATTCTTATATGTAAAATAAAATAAATACAAATCAACACATTTTTCATCTCCAAAGGTTGAATTTGAATAAAACAAAATTTCAATATATAATTAGTTCTAGCTATAAAAAACAAGTTATTTAAACATAATTAAGGAGACTTACGAATGAAAAAAACCAAAGTTAGATTACATCAAATATCTGAACCTGGACACTTAAATCAAATGCTAGTTGGATTATATGAACTAGAAAATGCTGGTCTTATAGAATTAGAAGTAATAAAAGACATAAAAACTCATATCTTCGTAGCTATGCTTGAAATAGAAGATAAAAAAATAGTTATTGATACTATGGATGAAAAAGGCTTCTACGGGGTAGATTTCTTTGATGAAAAAGAAATAGATTTCTACTTTAAAAGAAGTTATACAGATGAAGAAGCTTCAAAATATAGCTTTACTTCTTATCCTTATGGACTTAATTATGATGTATACAGCGACAATTATCATAAAACTTTCCCTGTAGTAAAAAAACTCAAAAGATTTATAAATCCTAAAAAAAGAGTTAAAATAAAAGAATTTGAAGCTAAGCCTATAATAAACAAAGAAAGCCCTAAAATTTGCTTCATGACTAGACTTTGGGACCCAAATAGCTCTGAAGTAGAAAATGAAGAAGTAAGAAATGAAAGAATAGAAATAAATAAATTTAGAACTGCTTGTATAAAAGCTTGTAAAGAAAAATATGGATCTAATTTCATAGGAGGACTATATGAAGACGATTTTTCAAAGAAAACTTGTCCTGAATTTATTTTAGATTCTCACCTAACAGATAGAAAAGTATTTTTAGATACAATCAAAAATTGTGATATATGTATTGCAACAACTGGTCTACACGGATCTATAGGTTGGAAATTTGCTGAATATGTATGTGCAAGTAGATGTATTGTTAGTGAACCTTTAGTTTATAAACCTTCTGGTAATTTTGAAGTAAACAAAAATTACCTAGAATTCACATCTAGCGAAGAAATCATAGATGCTATAGACTCTTTACTTAATAATAATGAAAAAAGACAAGCTATGATGAATGCAAATAAAGCTTACTATGATAACTTCCTACAACCTGCAAAATTAATGCAACGTATAATAGAAATAACTTTAAATGCTAATGTTAAAGTTACTGTCTAAATATATTTTTAAAACAGAAAAAAATTCTTTAGAACAAGATAGGACAAGCTATTAGCGAGCTTATTTACCAAGCAAGGCACTTCCTATCATCTTAAAACAAAAAAGCATAAATTTAGGTTCCTATATACTCATATAATATAAGATATTCTAAGAACTTTTCTATAAAAATAAGCCTGAAAATTAGAGCTATCTCTAATCTTTAGGCTTATCTTATATCTTCTATGTTATAATCATTTCAATTTTAATTATCTTTTATTATCAACTACGTTTTGTATAAGACCTTTACATCTTCCACAACCTGTTCCTGCGCCTGTTACTTCTCCAACTTTCTCTACTGAGTCAGCACCATTGTTAACAGCGTCAACTACTTCTTTAAGTGAAACTTGTTTACATCCACAAACTGAAGCTAAAATACTTTCTACTTCTGGAATACATCCACCGCATCCTGTACCTGCTCCTGTCATTTCTTGAATTTCTTCAACTGTTCTAGCGCCATTTATCATAGCCTTTCTAATATCTAAATAACTAACATTTTTACAATTACAAACAATTCTATCTGCCATTTTTAAAACTCCTTATTTTCAAATGAATTAACATTTGATTTCTCTTTATAAAATTTTATATATAAATTATATGCATATATAGGTATATAATTTACACTTTTAGTTAATTTTATACTATGATTATGAAGTTTTTATGTTGATTGTGCTACAGTCTCATCAGCTTTAGGGTGACCATCCTGAGCAGAAAATGCTAATGGGTTGTTAAAGTACGCATAAGTTTGTGCACTAGACTGTAATTTTGAGTTTTCTTTTGCATTATAAAATGGATTTGTTATAACTTCTGTATTAGATGTACTAAACCCTCCTGCCTGTGTATGTTCTTCAACGGCTTCTGATTCTGGATAATATGCAGCGGCTGCCCATGTAACATCAACATCAAACCAACCTTTTCCTGTATTAATTTGATTCCACTCATGATTTCCTCCGACTACTGTTCTAACAGGTATTCCAACAGCCTCACATAAAGCAGAATACAATCTAGCATATCCCGTACAAATTCCTAACTTTGTTTGGAAAGTTCCAATAGTAGAAGCTGAGTTATATATCATATCAAGCTCATTTACTGTCACACCCTTTGCTGAACTTTTAGCCTTTTCTGTATTATAAGCTTGGAAATCATATTTTATGTGAGTTGCCTCCCAAACATATAAAGCTTGTGCTTTTTCATACTGTGTTGAATAATTTTTTGTAATTTCTTGTGCCTTTTGAATTATAGGCAAGTTAGTTCCAAAAGCAAAATTCATTGGCATATGACTTATATTTTTAGCAAAAGCATTTTCTCCTGGAGTAATTTTTGTAAGCGAATTAGTTGGTACACTAGTAGTAATCCCATTAAGTAATACTAATGATGTTCCATTTGATGAAGAAATTAGTGAACAAGGTTCGCCAAGCTCAGTAAAATAAGGATTTTGATAGAATAATACATCTGATTCTAAAACATAATATTTAGTCCCGTATAAATAAATTTGATAATACCCGTTGTCCTCACCAGTTATATTAACTACCTGACCATTAAGCAGCGGATCATTTGCCTCAACTTTCCCCGGAGAAGAATAAAGTTTTATTTGACCCTTTGCCACACCAATAGAACCTGCTATTGGAGTACTCGGTGATATCTGTTTAGTTGTATCACTAGCTGCTGGTGTCTTCTTCATAGCATTAAGCTTTTCCTGTTTATGCTTATTACCAAAATAAACACTAGTAACAATAACACCTGCTATAACAATTATTGATATAAGAATAATAGCTATCTTCTTCTTTAGCATAAAAAAACTCCTCTAATATTAAATTTGCATTTGTTAATCTTATAATATTTAAAAAATTTTCAAAATACAAGTAAGAAATAATTACTAAAAATCATCAATAAATATTCATACTATAGGGAATATTTATTCACCAATTATATCCTTTTAATTTTACTCTAATAGTATAAAGAACTATTAAAATACTATACCCTTGATACCAAAATAATAGCCTCCATAGCAGCCTACTCTTAGGCATACCTGAAAAACCAAGCTCCCTTTGTTGCCTCTTTATATTATTCCTTTTAGCAATCTTTTTTATGCTATTACATCTAACTAAAACACTCTTATCACTTAAACATTCATTAAACATAGCACTATAAAATCTGTGCACATTTCTATATGTCATATACTTTTTAGTTAAGCTATAATTTTTCTTAGCATATTCACATCCCATTATAACCCTATACATAACCTCAGTACTCTTATAAACATCCTCAACATAACCTTGTGTCGTAGATTGTAAAGTATTATTCCTCATATATTTGTATAAACAGTCATTAGATAACATAACCTCTTTACATTTAGATAAACATTCAAAAATAAATAAAGTATCCTCCCCAACCTTAACCTCTTCATTAAACCTAAGCTTACAATCCTTTAGATATTTACTCGAGAAAATACTAGCCCAAACAGCTCCCCACATATAATCATTTATAAATCCCTCTATCTTAATAGGATAAAATAACTTCATCAAAAGCTTATCCTCTATCTCCCTCTTACCTAAACTCAAAAGCTTATCCTCTGAAAAAAACTTTCTAACTTCTACCCTATCATCAAAAACCACATAAAAAGAATACATAAGCATCTCAAAATTAAGCTTCAAAAATTCACTAACCTTTGCTTCATATACCTTATGCTCAATCAAATCATCAGCATCCATAAAAGTTATATAATTTCCACTTGCAACATCCATTCCCACATTCCTAGCATGACTAACTCCTCTATGATTAGTCTCTATATATTTTATATTTTGATAACTTAAATACTTTTCACATACTGCCCTAGAATTATCAACAGAACCATCATTAACTAAAATAATTTCTACATTAATTTTTTGAATACTTAAAAGTTCTAAAAGCAACCTTTCAATTAAAAATCCTATATTGTAAAAAGGAATAATAACACTTAAATCATATTTCATAATCTCTCCTATTAGTAGCTATATCCTACTAACATCATCCTCTAATATTATTTAATATGTGTATTCAAAAAAGGATTTAGTTATTCAATTCATCACATAAAAACAAAAAAGGTTAGGATAAAATTTCCTAACCTTAATTAAAACCTATATAAAATATTAATACTTACTTGAAAAATAATCTATAGTCCTATCGTATGCTCTATCTATAATTAACAACTGACTTTCATATTCATCATCATCCCAAAAATGAGGATACTTTTCATAGAATGAATCATATAATTTCAAAGCTTCTTCAAAACTTCCAGTATTTATAAACTTTTGATATACTTGATTTTCAGTTAACCCTAATAATGGTTTTTTCTTAACTTCACTCTCACTTTTCGTATCATTCTCAGTATCATTTGAACTTACACTATCTGTTTTTTCTTTCGTAGTATCAACATCTTCATTACTTACCTTTGAACTATCCCCATCTTCATTAGTAACTTCTTCTTTATTCACTTGCTCTTTATTTGCATCCTGTTTATTAACTTCTGCGTTATTACTCTCTTCTTTATTAACTGTATCAGACTCTTTCACTATTTCACTATTGTTAGGACTACTAGCCTGTGTTTGATTGCTACATCCTACAAGAATTCCCAAACCTGCTATTATTACCCCTACTAATACTAACTTTTTCATATGTCCCCCTAAATGCTTTTAAACTTATGTTATATTAATATACTATCATTTATTGATTTTTGGAAACATACATATAGCGTAAACAAACTATAAATATTTTTATAATAACAAAAGTTATGTATAAGTTATTTGCAAAAAGCTAAAGATTAAAAAATAACCTCCCCTTAACTACTACTAATTCACAAAGCTAATCTATATCAATATAACCTTTTCAAATAATAACCCAAGATTAAGGATCTGTATTTTCACGACCTACCCTTATTAAACCTATTTCTATAAATAATCATAACCTTAAACACAATTCTAAATTTAAAAATAAAAACAAAATGAATTTTGTAATTATTGATATATTCTAACATATTTGTATTTATAAAAGCTGATGAAATACCAATGAACACACCTTATTTTGGACTTTTCAAACATATACTAATATTACTTTCGTATATTTTTTATATCCTACACATAACTATAAGCTTTTTAGAACACCGATGTAATCGGTGTATTCTTTATACGAAAAAAGGTTAGGATAAAATTTCCTAACCTTAATTAAACTATTTATTATTTTCAAAATTTCCCCTTAACTCAATAACTTCATTAATTGATAACCCCGTTTTTTTTGCTATTGTTTCATCATCTAAAAGATCTAAAAGATTTCTAGCTATTTCAATAGCTTTTTTAAGCTCACCTTTCTCTAATCCCTTCTCTAATCCTTTTTCTAATCCCTCTGCTATACCTTGTCTTTTACTCTCTTCCTTAAGCTCAGTTATTGCAAAAGCATTATTAGCTACCATTCTCTCAACCTCCTCTTTTTTTGCATCTAATAAATCAATAGCTCTTTTCTTCAATTCTTTTTCCGTAGTATTTTTAATCCAATGCTTAATTTGTTTTAATTGTTCATCTGATAAACTATCAAAAAACAATGCTATCTGTGCTACTCTTTCTAGAAATTCATCTGCTCTAATTTTTTGATCTAATAAAAAAATTGCTGCTGTTGCATTTTTTTGATTTAAAAGTTCTTCCTTTGTAAATCCATTATTTACATCAAAAATATCATATGTGAAATTCAAAACTCCACTATGAAACTTTTCCTCATTATGAAACATTTTTCTAAACTCAGATGGTACATCCCAGACCTGCTTGCCGTTATATAACACTATAGGTATTACAGCTGGAATATTAATATTTTTATCTGACTTATTATGCTTAACATTTTTAGCATACTCTCTTAAAATCTCCGTCATATAAAACAATAATCTTAAAGGCATAGTATAATCTACTTTAGATTGAAACTCCAAAAGTATATAAAAAATAGCTTCTGTATCTCCTATTTTTGCCTTATAAACTATATCACTTTCTGATTCTTCATAATCTGATGCTATATAAGATTTATTTACAAGTTCTAAGTCTTCAAGTTTCAAATCCTTGGTAAATTCTTTCTTTACAAAATTTTTAAACAAATCTATAGCTATTTCTTTTTTAGAATATAAATCTTTGTAACTCTTATCATGTATATGATATAAATTTTTTTTAATTTCTGTATTCATTTATTTTCCTTACTTCAACTTATTATTTTATCTTAAGTATTAACATTTTCTTATATTTTTATTATATCAATTTTTTAAGATAAACAACAAAATATTTTTTAAAATTCACCCTTAATTTAACTACTTTATTCAAAGTTCTACATTCTTGTTTCATATCTCATCTAAACTGCACTCCAAAATAATTTTTAGCAATTATTCTTTTATAAATAAAATCATTATAATATATAAACTTTATTTTTTCTGATTTGTGGTATCACCTGTAGCCTAATCCAAGTTTTAAAAGTAATAGCCACAAGCTTATCTGAATATTGTAAAAAGCCATATAATCCACTCTCATAAAAAATCATAAGCTTTGATGAATACCTAACATTATCCGCTATATCATCACCGATAATACCCTTAAACTTTTTGAGATCTTCACCTTTTAAAAGGCTATATTCCCTATTTTCAATAAACATTTCTCTCTCAATACATAAACTTATACTATGTGATGGTTCTTTATAATTTAATAGTTTAGCTATGTCTACGGCTATCTAACATAACCTATTGTCCCATACAAAATTATAAATTTTTATTCCATTAAAATGTTCAATTATCTTAATGAGCCTCATTAATAAATAAAAACAAATAAGAATTATAAAAGTCTAAAAGTACGTAGCGTGATTTATCCAACTTACTGTAAATCAAGTATTAATGCCACTTTAAAATAACATATCCTAATAAATCTAATATAAAAAACATTTTTTATCAACGTAATTATATATATTTATACCTTATTTATAAAACATCTTTTTAACCTCTTCTAAAATTCATTAAACCTTGAATATAAATGTACTCACTAACATATACTATAATGAAAATAATTGAATAATGGGAGGGTGAATATGTTTGAATTTTTTTTAATTTTAGGCAAAGTTTCAGCAATTATAGCTAATGTAGCTGCAATAATTGTTTTTATAATTGAAAAAAAAAGTTAAAATGCTTTCCAGATAGTATCTAAAAGTATTATCTGGTTTCATTAAAACCCTATAGAATTAAAACAAATAAAACATATTCATCTCTAAATATAAATAAAGTCAGTGAGGTTATCTTACTGACTTTTAATCTTTTATAGAAATTCAAATATTTACACTATCTTACTAAATTTCATTAATCAAATTATCTTATATAACAAATTAAAACAAACTAAATACTGAAATTTAAAATCCTTATGCAAAGCACTGTATTTTCACTACTGACCCTTACTTAAAGCTATATATAGCTAATCATAACCTTCTATAAATTAATACAGTTAGCCTTCAACTATCTCTACAAATCCATTAAAAATTCCTACCACTACAAATTCAATATTTATTTTCCTTATTTGATATAAAAGGCTATCTAAAAGCAAAAATATTATCTCAATC
>JBOFRC010000073.1:0-17632 GCA_051650825.1 Sarcina sp.
TCTAAATGAATGAATCATTAACTAAGCTTTAAGACAATGTTTTCCATATGAAATCAAATTTATAAGTCTTAATTAGTTTTATTAATATCAACTAACCTTCTATTCATACTTATATTAAGAGTTTCCTCAATTTGTTTTAGCATTACTTCATTTTTAGGATCTATAAATAAACAAGTATAACCTTCATCTCCTGCTCTTCCTGTTCTACCTATTCTATGAACATAACTTTCTACTGTTTCAGGAATATCATAATTATAAATATGAGTTACTCCTGTTATATCAATTCCTCTTGATGCAACATCTGTGGCAATTAAATATTGGATATTACATTTTCTGAATTGTTTCATTATTTTTTCTCTTTTAGCTTGAGAAACATCACTATGTATTTTTTCACATGCAATTTTTCTCTTAGCAAACCCTGCTTCAAGTTCATCTGCTCTTCTTTTAGTTCTACAGAAAATAATAGCCATAAATGGATTATCTTCTTCTAAAACAGTACAAAGTGCATCCTGTTTCCATCTATCTGTAGTTTCAACCACATCTTGTCTTATTTTGTCCACTACTAATGTTTCTTCTTCAACTTTAACTTCTTTTGGTTCATTCATGTATCTATAAGCCAATTTCTTAACTGCCGAATCCATAGTTGCAGAGAAACATAAAGTTTGTGCTTTTTTAGGAACATGTTTCATTATTTCTGTTATTTCATTTTTAAATCCCATAAGAAGCATTTGATCTGCCTCATCAATTATAACAGTCTTTATCTTTCTTAAATCTATACTTTGTCTTTCGATATGATCAAGTAATCTTCCTGGTGTTGCAATTACTATATGAATAGCATGCTTTAATTTATTAACCTGTGCAGACACATCTTTTCCACCATAAGCAGCCAGAGCTCTAATATGAGTTCCTTTAGTTAAATTTTTTGCTTCATCAGTTATTTGAAGTGCAAGTTCTCTTGTTGGAGAAATTACTAATACCTGAGTATCTTCATTATTTTCATCTATATTTTGTATAGTAGGAAGTAAGAATGCTAAAGTTTTACCTGTTCCTGTTTTAGCTTCTCCTATTATATCTAATCCGTTTAATATGTATGGTATACTATCCTCTTGTATTTTCGTAGGATTTTTTATTCCATTTTTTAATAATCTTTTATTTAAGTGTTCATTAATTCCAAGTTCTAAAAAATTCAAATTTATTACCTTTAATCCTTTCATTCTCATATATTCAATATTTATATTATATTTTTTTATATAAAAAAGTAGAGCATGGTTCCGGCGAAAGATCCATGCTCTACGCGACAGCACTATTAAGTACCAACTGCTTTTTTATAATAACATAAGAAAATAAAAAAGTCAATTTTTTTATTATTTTATTCTTGTAGATTTTCTAGTTAACAGGTAAAATCATCTTAAATGGAAAATTTTAAATAAAGGTGTGGATTAATTATGTTAAAATTTTTAGGAATTGGTAGTGCATTTAATACTAAATTAGGTAATAATAGTTCATTTGTACTCAAAGGGAAAACTCTTATTTTAATAGATTGTGGAGGAACTATATTTCATAAATTAAGAGAGTTTAATCTTTTAGATAAAGCTGATAATATTTACGTACTTTTAAGTCATACTCATCCTGACCACTTTGGTAGCCTTGGAGAAATTATATTTTATAGCTATTATATACTAAAGAAAAAAATAAATTTAATCTATCGAAATAAAAATCATATAACTACTCTCTTATCATTAGTTGGTGTAAAAGAGACAATGTATACTTTATTAGATGATACTAAATTAAGCTTTTCAACAAATGACTTTAAAAATATTGAAATTGAAATTATAGAAGCAAAACACTCTAGTTCGGTAGATGCTTATAGCTTCATTCTAAATATAGATAGAGAAAGAATTTATTATAGTGGTGATTCTTGTGAAATTCCAAAGAATATCTTAGATAAATTTCACTCAAATGAAATAAACACAATCTATCAAGATACCTGTGGGAGAGATTATGAGGGAAATGGACATCTATATATCGGTAAATTATGTGATTATATAAAAAAAGACTTTAGAAAAAATGTTTATTGTATGCATCTTGACGAATCTATTACTCCCCAAATTATAGAAACATATGGTTTTAATAGCGTACAATTGCATAAATAATATAATCATTACTTATATTTATGTAAAATTTTAAACCTATTTAAACTCTTAATTTGAAATAATTATTGATTAAATAAAACATAGGTATCAAAATCTCCTAAATTTAATGCCTATGTTTACATTAATCTTTGATATAATATTTCTGCTACATAAAATTTCAAATTAATTCTTTTAAATTCTTCTTAGAAGATAAACCCTCTCTTTTATTAGTAATTTTATACATTATATATACAGCTATAAAAAGAAAAATAACTGCTAGCACAATTAAAAATTTAGTTTCTATAAAACCAGCAAAAACATAAACTATACCACTTACAACTGCTGTTAAAATTGCATAGGGAATTTGTGTTTTTACATGATCTAATAAATCACACCCTGCACCTGTTGAGGATAAAATAGTTGTATCTGAAATAGGTGAACAATGATCTCCAAAAAGCCCACCTGAGAGGACTGCTCCTATACAAACGAATAATGGAGCATTAAGATTTATTGCAAGAGGAACCGCAAGTGGTATCATTATTGCAAAAGTTCCCCATGAACTTCCTGTTGCGAATGACATACAAGCTCCACAAATAAATATTAAAAGAGGAATCAAAAATACAGGGAGATTTCCATCAACAATTTGAACTATATAAGCTGATGTTCCTAAATTCTTAATTACACTTCCTAATGACCAAGCCAAAACTAAGATTATTGCTACTTGAAACATTTTTTGCATTCCTGATATATATAAATTAAAAGATTCCTCAAATGTTTTAATTTTATTTTTTATCATAAGAATTATTATACTTATTGCTGCAAATAAATAACTAGTTGAAAGTGCTACTCTAAAACTACTTCCTTCTATTTTTTTAAAAGGAAATCCTAATGGTATAAGTATAATAAGTAACGTAGCTAATAAAATTAAAATAGGTATAAAAACCAAAGATGATTTAGAATTTTCAGGATCTATCATATTTAACTCATCTAATTTTTTTATAGACTTTGAATGTTTAGGATGTATTTCTCCTGTAGTTACTACCCGCTTTTCAGCTTTAGCCATAGGACCAAAATCTAATTTTAAACTTGAAATTAAAGGAACTAAAATAAGACATAAAATAGGATAAAATTGAAATGGAATTGCATTTATAAAAGCTTCATAGTCAGTTATTCGAATATTTAAATTTACAAATTCTTTCTCTAAAAGTCCCATTACATAAACACCCCATCCTATAAAAGGAACTAAAACAGCTATAGGAGATGCTGTTGTATCAATAATCCAAGCAAGTTTTTCCCTTGATATTTTCGCCTTATCAAATATTGGTTCAAAAATAGGTCCTATTATAAGAGGAGTTCCAAGATCAGAGAAAAATATTATTATCCCTCCTATCCATGCACTCAAAATAGTTTTAAGCTTAGTATTAATATATTTTGAAACCACTGTTGCAAATGCTCTAGCCCCACCAGAGGACTCCATAAGAGCAACAAATCCACCTATAAAGGTAAGTAAAACTAAAACCCCTGCATTATAACTATCCGTAAGTTGCACAAAAAAATAATCACCAATAACATTTTGTATACTTGTAAAAGGATTAAAATCATTCAAAATCAACACTCCTGAAAATAGTCCTATAAATAAAGAAATAATAACATTTTTTGTTTTTATAGCTAATATTATTGTTAAAATTGGTGGAATTAACGATAATACTCCAAATCCATCCATTATAAAAAGTCCCCCAAATATTTATTTATATTTATACACCATTTTAGTATATTTTCCCATTTTTAACAATATGAACTTTTAAATTTTTTTAAATATTTTTGAATAAATTATTAAAATTTTTACTTTTTCTTCGTAATTTTAACATATAAAAGCTTGTTAAATAAAAAACAATAATTTGTTCAAAATATATAGACTTTTATTAACAATCCTTACTATTAAAAGACTTTGCAAATAATTCCTATGTGTATTACTATGTAGGTGTTCACAAGTAAATTAGTATAAATTTCTAAATTTACTAGAATAAAAATATTATTTTATATTTAAATAAAATGCTATATATAATTGCTCTTAGCTTTCGTTGTTGCTAAGAGTTTTACTGTGTTTAGCACTCATTTATTATTTGGAAAGGATGTTATTGTTATGACTAAAATGGTTAATATTACTATTGACGGCATACAAACTAAAGTTCCTAAAGGAACTTTTATAATTGATGCCTGTAGACAAGTAGGTATAGAAATACCTAGATTATGCGAAGACCCAAGAATGAAACCTGCAGCTGCCTGTAAGCTTTGTGCTGTTAAGGTTCAATGGAATGATGAACCACTCTTATCTTGCTGTATAAAAGTTAATGAAGCTATGACTGTATGGACTGATACAAAAGAAGTAAGAACATTCAGAAAAAAAGCAATTGAAAAATTATTAGAAACTCATCCTGACGATTGCCTAACTTGCGAAAAAGTTGGTAATTGCAAACTTCAAGACTATGCTTATGAATATGGAGTTGAAAGAAAAAATTATAGACCGTTAAAAGAAGAAGATAAATATACTATTGATACATCTAATAAATTCTATTACTTTGATAAAAATAAATGTATTGAATGTAAAAGATGCACTAGAGTTTGTAATGATTTACAAGTTCAAGGTGCAATTACTGATGTAAATAGAGGGTTTAAACCTATTAATGGTGAAACTACATATACTGCTCTCTCAGAAACTTCTTGTGTATCTTGTGGTAACTGTGTAGCAGCTTGTCCTGTTGGCGCTTTAATGGAAAAGAAAAAAGAAAAATTTAGAGAATGGGATGTTAAAGAAGTCCAAACTACTTGCTCTTATTGTGGGGTAGGTTGTCAATTTAAACTTAGGATTGTTGGGGATAAAGTAGTTGGAGTAAAACCTGTAAACGATGGTCCAAATACTGGACTTTTATGTGTAAAAGGTAGATTTGGCTATAAGTTTTTAAATAATCCTGACAGACTTACTACTCCTCTTATAAAAAAAGATGGAGTATTTGTTAAAGCTAGTTGGGACGAAGCTTATGATTTAATAGAAAGTAAAGCTCGCGAAATAATGAAAACAAACGATGGTGATGCATTTGCAGGTCTTGCATCTGCTAGATGTACTAACGAAGACAACTATGCTTTTCAAAAATTATTTAGAACAGTGTTCAAAACTAATAATGTCGACCACTGTGCTAGATTATGACATAGCTCTACAGTTGCAGGTCTTGCAACTACGCTAGGAAGTGGAACTATGACTAACTCTATTGAAGAAATAATACTTTCTGATGTTATTTTTGTCATTGGTTCAAATACTACTGAAAATCATCCCGTTATAGGTTCTAAAATTAGACAAGCTGTAAAAAAAGGTGCAAAACTTATAGTTGCTGATGCAAGAAGAATTGACCTTGTTGATAATGCCGATATTTATATCAATCTAAAACCTGGAACTAATATAGCACTTATCAATGGTATGCTAAATGTTATAGTAACTGAAAATCTTTGTGATATGAATTATATTAATGAACATACTGAAGGTTTTGAAGTTCTTAAAGAAAATATACTTAAATTCACACCAGAAATGGCTGCAGAAATTTGTGGTGTATCTGTCGACTCTATAAAAGCTGCTGCTAGATTATACGCAAAAGCTGATAAAGCAGGCATTTATTATGCTATGGGAATAACTCAATTCAAAACTGGAACTTCAGGAGTAATGTCTGTATCTAATCTTGCTATGATTACAGGACACCTTGGAAGAGAAGGTTGTGGAATAAATCCACTTAGAGGGCAAAATAATGTACAGGGATCTTGTGATATGGGATGTCTTCCTGAATATTACCCTGGATATCTTGATACTGGTTCAGATGAAGCTAGGAAAAAATTTGAAAAACTTTGGAATATGGAGCTTAATCCTAATAGAGGTCGTATGTTACCTCATATATTACAAGGACTTCATTCTCATGAAGTTAAATTCTTATATGTATTTGGTGAAAATCCTATAGTATCAGATCCTCATACAGCACATGTTAGAGAATGTTTTGAAGAAGCAGAATTTATTGTTTGCCAAGATATTTTCTTTAATGAAACTTGTGAATATGCCGATGTTATTCTACCTGCTACAGCATATGCTGAAAAAAATGGTACATTTACTAATACAGAAAGAAGAGTTCAAAGAGTTAGAGCTGCTCTTCCTAAAAAAGGAGAATGTAAATTTGATTGGGTTGTATTCTCAGAACTTATGGAAAGATTCGGCCATAAAGGCTTCTCTTATGAAGAGGAAATTTTCAATGAAATTAGACAAGCTATACCAAACTACGCGGGGATAACTTATGAAAGAATAGAAAAAAAAGGTATTCAATGGCCTTGTAAAACAGTTGATGATGAAGGTACTAAATTCATGCATAAAAATGGACCTGTTAGAGGAAAAGGCGCCTTAATTTATCAAAATTATGAAGAAGCAGATGAAGTTACATCCGATGAATATCCTTTCATTCTTACTAATGGAAGAAATTTATATCACTATCACACAAGAACTATGACCGGTAGAGTTGAAGGACTTGATGAAACATCTAAAGATTCATATGTAGAAATCCATCCAAATAGTGCTAAAAAACTTGGAATAAATGAGGGAGATACAGTCAGAATATCTTCTAGAAGAGGAACTACAGAGACTAGAGCTTTACTTACTGATAAAGTGCAAGAAGATGTTGTATTTATGACTTTCCACTTTGCAACTGGAAACTGTAATGCACTTACTAATACAGCTCTTGACCCTCATTGTAATATCTCAGAACTTAAAGTTTGTGCTGTTAAAGTTGAAAAAATTTAATTAACTATTATCTAAAACACTATTTATTTTCAAAATTTAAAACCCTAGAATCTAGGAAACTTTTATCCTTATCTAGGGTTTTATTACTATAGTTTTACTGCAAATTATTATTTAAAACTAATTACTTTATAATCTTATAATACTTGCAGTCATCATATTTAAATATATTAGTAATTATCTTATAAATACTAGGGAGGTTTATATGATTAAAAAATTTGATATACTAAAATGTTTTACAGATGAAAATATAGAAATATTAGATTCTGTTGTTGAGGAAACACCGCTTACAATTATAGTAAATGGAAAAGAATATATAACTATAATGTGTACACCCACTTATCTTGAAGATTTAACTGCTGGTTTTTTATTTCAAGAAGGACTTATAAAAAATAAAGATGATATTTTAGAATTATATATTTCTAATAATGAAATTAATATTGCTAATGTAACCTTAAAAACAGATGTAGATTTTGATTCACTCTCACAAGATAGAGTTGTTACTTCTGGAAGTAAAGGAAGCTTATATTATAAAGCTATGAATTTCATGGAAGAATTATCTTTTAAAAATAACATAAAAATAAATAAACACGAGATCATGGATACTATGAAAATATTCTTCACTCGTTCTAAATTATTTGCCGATACAGGTGGTGTACATAGTGTACTTTTAAAAAATAACTCTTTAGAAATTTTTAGAGAAGATATTGGTAGACATAACGCTATAGATAAAAGCATAGGATACCTGCTTCTTAATTCTATTCCTATAGATAATTTTGCGATTTATGTATCTGGAAGACTTAGTTCTGAAATGGTTTCAAAAATTAGTAAAGCCGGTATATCTGTAGCTATTTCAAGAGCGTGTCCAACTTCACTATCTGTCAATTTAGCAAGAAAAATGAATATGACTATTATTGGTTTTTCTAGAGGTGATAGATTTAATGTTTACTCCGCAAGAGAAAGGATTGATATTAATGAGTAAAAAAGATTTTTTCAAAGCTATTTCTGTAGATGAAGCTATAGATGCTGTTTCAAACTTTGCAAAAACTTATTCTATTTTGCATGAAACAATTTATTTTGAAAATACTCTTAGAAGAATAACTTTTGAAGATATAAAAGCCCCTGAAAATGTTCCAACATTTAATAAATCTAGAATGGATGGTTATGCACTACGAAGTCAAGAAACTAATGGATCCTCAGAATCTATTCCCTCACTCTTTAAAATTATAGGAGATGTACATATTGGTACAACTCCTAATATTGTAATTGGCAATGAAGAAGCCGTTTATGTACCTACTGGTGCTAGAATACCTGAAGGCGCTGATTCTATAGTAATGATAGAAAATACTGAAAAAATTTCAGATGATGAATTACTTGTTTACAAAAGTACATACCCAAATGAAAACATAACTTTAATCGGTGAAGATGTTTCTAAAAATGATCTAATAATAAAAAAAGGAACTAAAATCACACCTTTTCATATAGGTCTTTTGGCATCACTTGGAATTACTGAAATTTCTGTCTATAAAAAACCTAAAGTAACTATACTTTCTACTGGTGATGAATTAGTTCCTGCAACAAAAAAACTTTTAGAGGCTAGTGAAATAAGAGATATAAATAGTTATTGTCTCAAATCACAATTGAAAGATATGGGCTATGAAGTATTATCTACAACTATATTAAAAGATAATTATAATATCTTAAAAGCAGCAATACTAGAAAGTTATAATGATGCCGATTTAGTTATTATGTCTGGTGGTAGTTCTGTTGGTGAGATGGATTATATGTATAAACTCTTAGAGGAACTTGGCACTCCCTATTTTCATGGTATAAGAATGAAACCTGGAAAACCAGTTTTATTTGGAGAAATTAACAATAAAGCATTTTTTGGTTTACCTGGAAATCCTGTATCATGCGCTCTTGCTTGTGATTTATTACTGTCACCTTTTATCGATACATTAACTACTACTAAAAATATAACTTTAAAAAATAAATTAGAACTAACAAGAAATTTACATTCAGCTCCAGGAAAAGATACTTTCCAAATGGTTGATATTATTGATAATAAAGCCATTCCTATATTTGGTCGTTCATCAATGATAGGAATTATGTCCTCAGCTAAGGGCTATATAAGAATAAAAGAAAATAAAGAAGGAGAATATGAGGGTCAACTAGTTGAAATCAACTTTTTAGGCAAAACCCCTCTATAAAAGTAAAATGCGATGAGAAATGTTTACATAGAAAACAAAGACTATAAAGAAGCTTTAAAGGAATATTTAGGGAAAGTTAATATTATACCTATGATTGAAACTATAAATTTAAGACAAGCTTTAGGTAGAAGAACTAGCAAAGCTATTTTTGCTAAAATTTCATCACCACAAAGCCATCTAGCTGCTATGGATGGCATTGCAGTAAATTCAAAATCAACAAAAAATGCATCTGAAATTAACCCTCTAAAACTTATAGAAAATAAAGATTTTATATATATCAATACAGGAAATGTACTTCCTTCTAAATATGATAGTGTAATTATGATAGAAGATGTATTTGATATGGGCGAATATATAGAAATTCATAGCCCTTCTAGACCTTGGCAACATATACGTCCTATAGGAGAAGATATAGTAAAAGGGGAAATGGTCATTCCCTCTAATTTTAAAATTAATTCTTTTGCTCTAGGTTCACTTGCTGCTTCAGGAAACTTTGAAGTAGATGTTTATAAAAAACCAACAGCTGCTGTCTTAGTCACAGGGACAGAAATAGTATCTTCTCTTGAAGAAGCACAACTTGGAAAAATAATAGATTCTAATAGTTATATGCTATCAGGGCTTGTTGAAGAATGCGGAGCTACTGCTAATATTTATAAGCCTCTAGAAGATAATTATGATCTTTTAAAAGAAAATATAATAAAAGCATCACAGGACAATGATTTAGTCCTAATTAATGCTGGCTCTTCAGCTGGTAGTAAGGATTATACTGTTCATATAATAAGAGAAATAGGAGAAGTTATAGTACATGGTGTAGCTTTGAAGCCTGGTAAACCAACTATACTTGGTATAGTAAATAATAAACCTGTAATTGGAATTCCGGGATATCCCGTTTCATCATACGTTGCATTTAGAGAATTTCTAATACCCTTACTTAATATGTATTTTAATAAAAACTCTTTAGAAAAAAATACACTTAAAGCAACCCTTACCAAAAAAATATTCTCTTCATTTAAGCATAGGGAATTAGTTAGGGCTAATATTGGTATAGTGGATGGTAAATACATTGCAACTCCAATAAGTAGAGGTGCTGCCATTACTACTAGTCTCTTAAAAGCTGATGGTATAATTGAAGTTCCTAGAGAATCAGAAGGATTAAACGAAGGAGATATCGTTGAAATTGAACTTTTTAAAAGTAAAACTGATATTGAAAAAAATATTATTTCTATAGGAAGCCATGATATCCTTATGGATATATTAAGAGATTATGTAAATCTAACTTCAACTCATGTAGGTAGTTTTGGTGGAATAATGGCTTTAAAAAAAGGAGAATGTCACTTAGCACCTATACATCTTTTAGATGCTGAAACTGGTGAATATAATATATCTTATGTAAAAAAATATTTTAAAGAACCTATGTTACTTATAAAAGTTGTTAACAGAAGACAAGGATTTATAGTTAAAAAAGGAAATCCTAAAAATATCACTTCTATAAAAGACTTAGTCAGAGAAGATATCACATATGTCAATCGTCAAAGAGGTGCAGGAACAAGATTACTTCTTGATTATATGCTTAAAACAAATAATATAAATAAAGAAGATATTATTGGGTATGATAGAGAAATGCTTACTCACATGTCAGTAGCAGCAGAAGTTAAATCTGATAAAATAGATGTTGGACTTGGTGTTTACTCTGCCGCAAAAGAAATGGACTTAGATTTTATAGAAATTGCTAATGAAGAATATGATTTTCTAATAAGAAAAAGTTCTTATGAATTTTTAAGACCTTTACTTTCAGCTCTAAACTCACCTAATTTTAAAGAAAAACTACAAAAATTAGGCGGTTATGGAACTGAAAATTTAGGAAAAATAATAGAAATCTTAAACGTAGATTAATGATATTATCCTCAATTAGCATTAGTAAAAATAAGAAAAGATTTTCTTTAAATAACTGTAATATTAAAAAATTGGGTTTAGAAAATGATGATAAAGCAGGAAAAAAAAATAAAGAAATTTCTATTTTTATCGATAAAAGCTTTCATTACGTTGATGGCTTATGTACAAAAAAATTCAAAGCAAACTTAACTTTTGTACCTACAGATGATACTTTAGAAATAAACTTTAATGATATTATAAAGATAGGAAGTACTTTATTAAAAATTAACCCTATTAAAAAAAACTGTTTTGACCAATGTAATATAAATAAAAATACTTGCCCTCTTCTAGGGAATGTATTTTATGCATCTGTTTTACAAGAAGGCTCAATTTCTATAGGTGATAAAATAAAAACTTTAAAATAAAAATCTCTTTTAATTATATTTTAAATAATATAGTTAAAGGAGATTTCTTTATTATTTATCAAAATATACTCTAAAATTTTTACTAATATTAATAGTACCTATCAATTTTTTTATGAGTTTACCTCATAAACTTATAATTATTGCTTTTATACTCGTACTTTTAATGGGAAATTTATTGAGCTTTATCATCATACCATTTTTTTCTCGCTCTTGATTTTATATTTAGTCTTAGCAAAAAGAAAAACATATCTAATTGAGAAAGAGATTACATCTAAATGATATAATCTCTTTTTAGTAAATTACTTGTTATTTTAAATTCATTTCTTTCAACTTTCTACATACTTTTTCATATACAGGTTTATATCTCTTTGCAACTCTATCATAATCTTTTTGTGTTGGATTAGGTATTCTTCTAATATCCATATTATGCTCTAAATCCGCCTTTTTAACTCTTAAAGCTACAATATCATTTGATTCTAATAATTGATCTATATACTGATTATAACTAACACCTTCTCGTCTTGTTAATCTTTTTACCGAATCAATTAACTCTCTAGAAACGCCCAATTCTTTCAAATCTTCTTCAGTTTTTTCTGTATCTTCTAGCACATCATGTAGCAATGCAACTATTCTACATTCCTCTGAATCAAACACCCCGTTTTCAACTGCTAGTAAATGATTAATATAAGGATATCCACCTTTATCAACTTTAGACTCAAATAGTACTGTCACAAATTTATTTGCCTTTAATCTTATATCACTTAATTTTTCCAACGATTATTACTCCTTCTATTTATAATAATATCATTCGCTGCAACTACAACAACAGATGATAAAAAATATTTTTAATTACTTTTCCATCTCTTTTTTAACAAATTATAGCATACCAAAATCAAAGCACTCAATATAGCGCCATTACATAAACTTATTAAGGTATTAAAATCCATAATATAATTCTGTAAAATCACAGCAGCTATAGTTATTAAAACACTAAATAATATTGTATATGAAATTATCCCAACTATAAAGTAATTTACTATTACTAAAATTATTTTTTTCATTATTTAATTATCCTAATAGTTACAGACATGTTAGCTCTTAAACCAGAAAAATCCCTTGAGCAAAACTCAAGAGATTTTTAATATGTACTTTATTAGATTTTATAACCAAAATGTTGGATATTTTCTAACTTTACTAATATTATTGATAATAAGTCCCAATATTACTATTACTATCGCACCAAGCAAAACTGGTTTAAATAGAAAACCAAAACTACTCCCTGCCATTATAGTAACTATTGGATCTGCTCCCGCTGGAGGATGTGTTGTTTTAGTTAAAATCATTATAGCTATTGCAAGTCCTACACCAAGGCCTATTGCTACTGGTGTATTTCCCATTAATTTATAAATCATAATACCTATAAAACTTGATATTATATGTCCACCTATTACGTTTCTAGGTTGTGACAAAGGTGCATTCCAAACACCAAATACTAAAACACAACTTGCTCCAAAAGGTGCTATAAGCCAAATTGCTTTAGCATCTTTTGTTAATAGTGCAAGTATTGCTATTGTTATAAATCCACCTATTAAACCAATAAAACTATCTTCTAGATTAACTTTTAAAGGTGTTTTTTCTTTAGTCATAAATTTATTAAAGTATTTCTTCATTATTTCCATTCAAAAATCCTAAAATTAGAAATTTTTAGCAAAATTCTTAGCTTTTTCTATTGCTTTTTCTTTAATTTCCTCTGCTTTGTCTGGTGTTGCTGCCATCCCCTCTACAAATATAGTTTCAACATCTGAAACTCCTATAAATCCTAAAATTGCTCTTAAATAACTATCTCCATGATCATACCCTTTAGCTGCTCCTTCTGAATATACTCCGCCTGTTGCATATATATGAACTGCTTTTTTTCCATTTAATAAACCAACTGGACCATTTTCTGTATATTTAAATGTTTTTCCTGCAACTGTAGCTATATCTAAATATGCTTTCATCATTGCTGGCATAGCTAAATTCCACATTGGTGTTACAAATACATATTTATCCGCCTCAACAAATTGATCTGTTAATTCATTAAATCTTGCTACTTTTACTTTTTGCGCTTCTGTTAATTTATCAAATTCAACTCCTGCTCCAAGTTTATCCCAAGCTGTTAAAATATCTTTATCAACTAAAGGGATATTATCTTCATAAAGATTAATTTCTGTTACTTGAATATTTTTATTACTTACCTTATATTCATTTATAAATTCTCTTCCTACTTGTAATCCAAATGATTTTCCTTCTTCTTTAGGGTTAGCTATTATATATAATACTTTTTCCATCTTTTGTTCTCCTTTTATTCCAAATAATTTTTTTATAAGTTTTATCATATGTTAATTCTCCATTCCAAAAAGAATTACTAATTAGTAATATTTTTAACTTTAATAGAAGTTTATCACTAATTAGTAATAAAAGCAACTCTTTATTTTATATTTAAATAAAAAGAACTTATAATAGCAGAGTCTTTTTTACAAAACTCTCCTTTATAAGTTCATATTTTAATAAAATCCATTCCTACACCATTTAGCAAAATGCTCACAATTATTTATAGCAAGATTATATTTATCTTCTCCCATTCTTGAAAAAGCCCGTTTTACTACATCACTTTTCAAAAAATGCCTTGGACTCTCTCTCTCTGATTTTAAAAATACTTTAGCCCCACATGCAAATTCCTCTATTGATGCCTCCATTACGCGCTCTTGAAGATAATGTATTACTCTACCTTTACCTATATAAACAGCATGATGAGTATAAAATTTTCGTTGAACAAAAAGATGTGCTCCTATTTCAAAAACTCTATCCTCATTATCAAATAATCTCCCTATCCCCTTAAATGTTGAATCACATGCATTAACAAGTGTATCTTTAAAATTATTTATATTTTTCATAGCTTCACCATAACTATGTCCTACTTCATAAAAAACTTTTTCCCTTTGCCTTCTATTTTTAAAATCTATATTTAAAACAGCTTTTTTTATAGGAATTATAGAATCTCCAACTTTAGATAATACGCCTTTATTTTTACTTAATATTATATTCAAGTCAAACTCCCCCTCATAGCTAAACGCTATTTAATCATATGTGTTTCTTTTTACTTTACTTAAGTTTTCATCAAGATAAAATTTATTTATTCTTAATACATCATAAATTTTAATTATCTTTATTTTTAGTATACAAAAAAAATTTAAATTAGATTTTTCCTATTTTTTAATATTTTTTAAATTAATTCACTCCAAACAATACTCAAGTTGAATATCATAAGGCTCTTCCTCTACACAATCTTGTTTTATTTCCTTTGCAATTGTGCATCCTCTTTTTCTATAAAACATCTGACTTTCTTCCGAGGAATTTGCTGACATATAAACTTTTCCCACCCCTAGTTCTCTAAGTTTATCAGTCATAAGATTAAAAAGTATTTTTCCTACTCCTCTACCTCTCATTTCATGAGATACATGTATATATTTTAATTCTCTATACTGCTTCTTTGAACCAAATACTTCTCCATCTATAGCTACAAAACCTTTTAATTTATTTGAATTATAATATCCTATTATAAAACCATTCCTTTTTAAAATATTTCTAAGCCTTTTTATAATTTCAAGTTTGAATTCTTCATTCCAATCATACTTTTCATTGACAGTATAAACATTTAATTTCCCCGCTTCTATATGCCATACCTTATTTATTTCTTGATATCTCTTAAAGTCCTTAAGCATATCATCATGTAATTCTTCTAGTAAAATTTCTTCAAAAATTTTTAACGCCCCCTAATACTATAGTTGTTATTTATTGTAATAATTATATCCTATAATATTATTCTACTTTTCTATTAATAAATCCTTTTCTAATATATGATGAATTAACCATTCCCCTAGAAATTTTAAAATTTCTTCTAATCCATCATTTTGCTTTTCATCAATTTTTTTAATATCTAAATTATTTAAATTCCCCATAAATTTTTCATGCTCTATTTTTTGTGAAAAATATTTTTTATGCCCTACTTCTTTCATATACGTTTCTTCAGCCTCAAAGTGAAATTTTGTATACTCTTTAAGCTCCTCAATAATAAGCATAATCTCGTCAAATTTATCTATAGTAAAATCATTTTTTAAAAGATAATAAGCTCTATTAGTAATTTTAAATATTTCCTCATGTTGCTCATCTATGAATTTTATTCCCGTCTTATAAGATTCTTTCATTTCAAACATATTAACTAAAATTCCTCCTAAACTTTAATAATTTAATTATCGTAAATTTAAAGTTTTTTTTGATATCTACTATGAAAACTTTCTAAATTCAATGGTGTTGCAACAAAATACTTAAACAACTATATGAAACGCCCTAAATAGATAAGGGCTTTTAATTCTGAGCAAGAAACAATTAGAACTAAAAATTTGATATACACATAGATAGATATATTTATCTAAACAGAGCCTATAAAAGGCAAAAGACTGCATCATATTAGGAATTAAATCCTCTTATGATACAGCCTTTATACTTCTTTATTAAAGTTAAATTTCAAAAATTTTATCTATGTTAAATTAGAGAATATCTACTAGGATAAACTAAACTTTTCATTTCATTTATAACCCAATAAGAATCTCTCAAAATAGCCTTTCCAAGGAAAGCTAAACCTTTTTTAGAATTTACAATATCAGCAGAATCAAAAGCTATATTAATAAGCCCACCTTCAACAACAGGAAGCGCTTTTTCATCAACAAGTTTATTTTTAACACTATTAGTAGCTCTAGTATTTATAAGTTCTTCACTCTCATTGCTCAAGTTTATAAGGTCTACCCCCTCAAACTTTAACATTTCTATTAAATCTACTAATTCTTTTTTTCCTTTTTCGTCTTCATATAAACCTGCATAAAGTCTTACTGCTAAAACCTTATCTTTAGGTAAAACACTTCTTACTTCTGATACTACAGATCTTATAACTCTTGTCCTATTTTCAAAGTTGCCGCCATAATTATCTTTTCTTGAATTTATTTCTTTAGATAAGAATCTACTAATAAATTCACCTTTTATCTCAACAAAATCAAATCCTGCTTTTAAAGCTCTTTTTGTAGCTTTTTTAAATGATTTTATTATCGTCTTTATCTCTTTTTCTGATATATTCACTAAAGCTTCTATGTTATCAGCTTCTTTGTTAGTAACTACTCCAGAATGATATAATTGTATTCCAGCAATAACCTCTTTTTTATTTATGCTACTTGCTATTCTTTTTAAACCTTTTATATGTCTATCATGCCATATTCCAAGGTCTTTATCTGATTTTCTACCTATCATTTCTGTTGCAGCACCTTCAACAACAACAGTTCCAACACCATTCAATGCCTTACTGCTATAATGATTAAAATGGAACTCAGTTGCACGCCCATCTTTATTTGCTGAATTACTTGATTCTGGTGCCATAACAACTTTGTTTTTGAAACTTAACTCTTTAAATTTAAAGTTTTTAAAGGCCCCTTTACTCATGTCCTTCACTCCTTAATCTTTTATTCTCCTTAATTATATAGAACTTCACATATAATAAAAATATCTCAAAACATCTATTTTTCATCTAAATTATTAGTTTATTTTTACTTACCTTAAAAACCCTCCCCCTTCCTTAATATATCTATGAAATATCAAAAGTTTTTATAATTATATGGAATAAAAGACATTTTTTATTAATAATTCTTTAATCAAAAAAATTTTAAAAATATGATTTAAATGTGTAGTTCTAACACTCACACCTTAATTTTACTTATTTTAAAATAATATTTTTCTTTTTTAAAATAATATTTTTTTAATTATCTTTCTAGCATCGTTTCTTAATGTAAATGTTTAATCGTAATATTTTTGTAACTTTATTCAAATGGATTATATATTAAATATATATATATCACATATAAAATCCATTTTAAACTTTTCTATATACGAACTTTTTAAACATAATTATTATAAAATAGTATCTAGCATCTGAATTTTATAAAATATAATATAAATAACTACAATATTTCACTAAAAAATATAACATTTTAATATTTAGTAGATATACTAAACCATAACTAAATTTCTCTATAAATTATACATATTATTATGTTAGTATATTTCTAAATAATAAATGATAAG